>NC_009253.1:3307428-3608104 GCF_000016165.1 Desulforamulus reducens MI-1
CTTTTTAAACACCTTTGCTACGGTTTGAAAAATAATCTTCCAGTCCCTAACAAATGAAATGTCATTAATATACTCCAAATCTAATGAAAGTTTTTCTTCCCAGGCCACATTATTCCTACCATTAACTTGTGCCCATCCTGTAAGTCCAGGCAGCAAACTATGTCGCTGTCTTTGCTCAGGAGTCATAAACACCATATCTCTTACAAGCAGTGGCCTCGGCCCCACAATACTCATATCCCCTTTGAGTATATTGAACAGCTCTGGCAGTTCATCCAAGCTTGTGGACCGCAACAACCTGCCAAACTTATTTAGCCTCACTGAGTCTGGAAGCAACTCTCCATTCTCATCTGTCTCATCCGTCATCGTTCTGAATTTATAAAGAGTAAATATCTTCTCATTTAAGCCAGGGCGTTTCTGTTTAAATATCACCGGACTGCCTAGTTTGACTCTTACAAGTACAGCAGTTACCAACAGAACAGGTGCTAACACAATAATTGCGCATAAACACAGGATAAAATCCATTGGCCTTTTTATGTATCTCCTGTACACCCCGCCATCATCAATGTGCTGAACAGGGTTGTTTATACTTGATCTGACCTCAGTTTGCATCTACGTCACCTCAGTAGTTACTAGCTATTTCTTTGTAGGCTTTTTCTTTCACCCACAATCCCTTAATAACATCACATACTCTACTCAAATCCTCATCCGTCATCTTAGTATCAGATGGCAAGCAAACCCCATTTTCGAAGAGCTTCTTGCTCTCATCGCCACCGATATAATCGTACTCCGCAAAAAACGGCTGCAAATGCATGGGTTTCCAAATTGGCCTTGACTCAATATTCTCCTTCTCCAAAGCTTCCATTATATCTAAAGGTCTAACTTGTCCACTTAGTGTTATACAACTTAACCAATAATTAGGCTCATTCCATTCATTAATAGGCATGAACTCGACACCCTCTAATGATCCCAACTCACGTTTATAAAAATCAAAGATATACTTCTTCTTGGCAATTCTCTGATCTAATACTTTAAGCTGTCCTCTGCCTATTCCAGCTACTATATTGCTCATGCGATAATTAAATCCTAATTCACTATGCTGATAGTGTCTTGCTTGATCCCTGGCTTGAGTGGCCCAAAACCTAACCTTATTAATCTTCTCTTCATTATGAGAAACAAGCATCCCACCACCAGATGTGGTAATAATCTTGTTGCCGTTAAAACTAAACACACCATACTCACCAAAAGTCCCGGTATATTTTCCTTTATAATAACTACCTAAGGACTCAGCAGCATCTTCAATAACAACCGCATTGTGCTCGTTGCAGATTTCCATAATCTTGTCCATATCAGCTGATAAGCCATATAAATGAACAACTAAAACAGCCTTAGCATTTGGGTATTTCTCAAAAGCCTTTTCCAAAGCTACAGGGCTCATGTTCCACGTTTCAAAATCACTATCTATAAACACAGGTATTGCATTCTGATAAATTATCGAGTTAGCTGTTGCGGAGAAGGTAAGCGACTGACAGAGCACGATATCCCCCGCTCCCACTCCAGCAGCTTTAAGAGCCAAATGAATAGCGGCCGTTCCTGAAGATAATGCTGCAGCTGACTTGGCTCCTACCATTGCAGCAAGTTCATTCTCAAATTCATTGACGTTCTTCCCTAAAGGAGCAATCCAGTTGGTATCAAAGGCTTCCTTTATATATTGCATTTCGTAACCCTCATCACTCATATGGGGTGAAGAGAGGTAAATTCTATCTCCCATTTTTCAAGACTTCCTTCCTTTTTAGCTGGTAGTTGGTTAGTACTTAGTTGGGTAGACTTCAAAGCCTTTCCAACTAACTACTAACCAACTAAACACTCGTTCAATCTATCTCGCATACTCACTTCCTAATCTCCATTCAATCTTTTATCTCCCAAATATTCCGTTTTTCTAGCGTTTTCTACCCTATCTGAGGCATTTTATCCGTTTAGCATCACCCAAGCAGACTATCATGTGCTTTAGACTAGAACACCTGTTCTCTATACAGCTTGCTCACTTCCGTATGTTAATTCAATATTTTTCTATTTATGCAACATATTGTATGTCTTCTTTTTTAACCGCAATATATAGTATATGGTTCGATTTTTTTATCTCTTTCACATATTCATATGCCCAATCTCGATTCAATCACGTTGCCCAAATGCCCATATTTTCTAAATACTTTACAAAAAGTCTGGAACCCTTGATATGACTGAACTCAGAGAGTCACTCCTAGCTAGAATTGTCGTTTCTCTACGTTCACTCAATCACACAAACTTCCCCAATCTATCCCTCTAAATTTCCTATCTAAAATATCACAGATACGGCACACTTCCACCCTTATCATTGTTTTCATCATCATCCCTTCTAGTAGGATGCACGCTACATTGAACCTTCCCATCTACATACCTAATATCACCTTGCTTAGGACATATATTAACCCCATAATCTTGCAAATATTGAGCAAAAGCTACCTCTGAGTGAATACCATTTCCTTCACTCAAATGCACCTCATACATCCTCTCCAATTTTAAACAATTAGTATTGCAAACATCTTTCTTAGTTCTTTCTACATACCCAAATAAGTAAGTAACTGCTATCGAAATCAAGATAGTCATCATAGCGATCACTGCTATGATTTCGACTAATGTAAATCCCTTATCATAAACCTTTTTATTTCTATTTTCACTTATAACATTTTCAAACAAAAATCGAACATCCAAAACAGGACACCCCCACTTGGCACTTCTCACCCCAAGTCCGGCGTGCCCTAAGCCGTCCTGCCCTCCACATACAGCACCAACTCCGGCATCACCCGCAACAACCTGCCAAAAATCTCCTGGTGCTCCGTTACTTCCCTCTTCTCCAGCTTCAGCAGTTCCTGCAGCAGCACTGCCTCATCAATCTCCACCGGCTTTGCCTCAAAAATCCTTTTGTGCTTGGTGCTGGAGGAACCCTCTTCAGCCGTCAGCAATTCCTCAAAAAGTTTTTCCCCTGGACGGATGCCGGTATATTTAATCTCAATATCCTTCCCTGGCTCAAAGCCAGATAGCTTTATAAGGTTAGCCGCCAAATCCACAATCTTAACCGGTTCCCCCATATCCAGCAGGAAAACCTCCCCACCCTCGGCCATGGCACCAGCTTGAATCACCAGTTGCACTGCTTCCGGGATGGTCATAAAGTAGCGGGTCATATCCGGGTGAGTCACCGTAACAGGACCCCCCCGGGCAATTTGTTCTTTGAAGATGGGCACAACGCTACCCCGACTGCCCAGCACATTGCCAAAGCGCACCGCAGCAAACTTGGTATGGGACCCCTTGAACAAATTCTGAATCACCAGTTCTGCTATCCGTTTGGTTGCTCCCATAACACTGGAAGGGTTAACCGCCTTATCCGTAGAGATCAGAACAAATCTTTCGCATCCTACCCGATCTGCCATTTCAGCCACATTTTTTGTCCCAAAGACGTTGGTTTTCACAGCTTCATCCGGGTGCATTTCCATCAGCGGCACATGCTTATGGGCTGCGGCATGAAAGACAACATGCGGTTGGTGCTTTTCAAAGGTTAGTTGTAGTTTAAAACGGTCCCGAACATCGGCGATCTCTACTTCCAGGGGCACCAGGGGGAACTTGTCCCGTAACTCCAACCAAATTTTATGGATGCTGTTTTCCCCATGGCCCAGCAGAATAATTTTGGCCGGGTCCATTTGTGCGATTTGGCGGCACAACTCGGAACCGATGGAGCCACCGGCGCCGGTTACCAGGACCACTTTTCCCTTGAGATAAAGGGATATTTCCTTAAGATCCACCTGTACTGGTTCCCTGCCCAGCAAATCCTCAATCTCTACAGGTCGAATTTTACTTATGGAAACATTGCCATTTAAAAACTGGTAAACACCCGGTAGGATCTTAACCTCTCCCACCGTATCCTTACAGAACTGAATAATATCACGCATACTTTTTCCGGCAACCGAAGGCATAGCAATGATAATTTCATCTATGTTATGTTTACATATTAATGAAGGAATACTTTCTCTGCCGCCCAGTACAGGCAGATCATAAATACTCAGGTGGTGTTTCTTGGTATCATCATCGATAAAACCAATAACCGGTTGATTGCCGTTGTAGTGATTTTTATATTCTCTGGCCACCAGGGCACCGGCGGAACCTGCACCATAAATCAAAGCTCTTTTGGGAGTTCCCATTCTGACATATCCTTTTTTCGCTTTATACTCAACATACAGTCGCCAGGCAAACCTGGAACCGCCAACAAAAATAATGGCAAAGGCCCAAAAGGATAAAATTGTTTTTCCTAAGTGAGGTTCATCTATAAAATGGGTGAGGATAAAAAATAAGAGGCTTACTAACGAAACAGATTGAATAATGGTAAGTAATTCTCCGGTGCTTGCATAGGCCCAAACACGGTGGTATAGCTTGGAGCCATAAAAAACAAGTAAAATAACCGGTGTAGCCAGAAGAAAACCCCGCATGTCGGCCAAGTACTCCTGGGTAAATTGGCCGTGATAATGAATATAGCAGGGAATCAAAAAGGCCAGATTTACTAAAACTGCGTCACAGAGCATTAATAAAGGTATTCTAAATTTGTTGGTCATCTTTACCACCATTTCTAAGGCATTTTAGCATACCAACAAAGATGTCTTTAGGCCCCTGCCCCCTAGGATTTATTTCCTGCATAACGGGAACAAAAAAACTACTTTTCTACAAAAGCAGCAGTGACATAATTTAATTTATTGGTTTTTAAAACCTTTAAAAGTCACTTTTTTATCGGGTACCCTATAAAATTTATAAAGCTCTACGTATACTAATTTTCAGTAATATTTTGATAATATTAGTAATTTTTCCTGCTTTTTATTGTTAAAATATTTCGACCTATTTCGTGTAATAGGACTAAATATCTACCCCTCTATGTCGAACGCTAGGACTTTTATCTTATAACAACTGACAAATAGGCGATGTCATTCTGTCGAAACATTATTAATTAATGTATCTTGGCTGTTTCATGCTTTCCAATCAAGCGCATTATTCGACAATGGTTTATGGTTAAAACCCCACATAATACCAACCCCTTTGAAATATATTTTTTTATATGTTTCAAAAGGAGTTGGCAATGTGGTTATTTATTTGGGCAAGTCCACCATTAATTATTTAATCTGTGGTCTTTTGTTAATGGCCCTGTTGGTAGGGGCTGTTTCCTATAGTACCCTTACTGCTTCCAAAGGAGTTTCGGTGGAGCAGTGGCTGCGGGATGGCCAGGTGATTAAGCAGGTAAGCACCTCTAAAAAAGTGGTGGCCCTCACCTTTGACGATGGCCCAAGTGAGCTCTATACCTCTAGGATTCTGGATGTTCTGAAACAGAACGAAACCAGGGCTACTTTCTTTGTGGTGGGGAAACGGGCAGAAAAATATCCGGCAGTGATTAAACGAATGGTAACAGATGGGCACGAGGTGGCAAACCATACTTATACCCACCCTCTGTCCCCTGTAAAGTCGGCAAAACTGACCAGAGAATTAGATAAAACCGATGATATTGTCTATGGTATCATCGGTCGGCATACCCAGTATTATCGTCCACCAGGTGGAAAGTGCACCCATTCCATGATCGACCCAGCCGTTGATAAGGGTTATAAAGTGATTCTCTGGACCAATCGGGAAGATCCCAAGGATTTGTCCGACCCGGGGGTTCCGCAAATTGTGTCCCAGGTGGTGGACTATGTACGGAATGGTTCCATTATTATTTTGCATGACTGTGGCGGGGACCGGAGCCAGACGGTGGAGGCTTTGCCCCAAATTATCCAGGGGGTACAGGAGAAGGGGTATGTCTTTGTGACAGTCAGTGAACTGCTGCGGGATAGTAATACGGTGCCGGCCATTGAGGAGTTTCGCATGGAGAATTGGGTGGAATAACTTGGGGGGATAGTTTTTGGGGTCAGCTGGTTTTTGGTGGTTCTTTCTCTGGGGGGTCAGACCCCCTGGGGTTTGGATTATGAGTCCCCTAACCAACAAACCAACTTTCCAACTAACCAACTGAAGTTGGAAAGTTGGTTTGTTGGTTTGTTGGTTAGGGACTTTGGTTCACGGGGTCGTGCTAGTGGCTAGGGTTAGTATTTATGCAATTCTTCGATGAATCTTTCGTTGCTGTAGTGGCCGGTGACTCGGATGCGGTGGATTTTAAAGGGATCGGATGTTTGTTTGGCCAGACCTAACTCGGTGGTGACAGCGGCCCGGTAGCCTGCTTTTTTGGTGATCTGGGCCACGGTATCGTTGTAGCTGCCATAGGGGTAGGCCAGTACTTCCACGGGTTTTTTCAGTCCGTGTTCCAGAGTCCGCTTGGATTCTTCTATCTGGTAACGGGCCACTTCCGGCGCCACTTCTGCCAGGTGGGGGTGGTCCACCGTATGGGCGCCGATGACAAAACCGGCTTCATCCAGTTCCCGGATTTCATTCCAATCCATAATTTTGTTTTCGGGCTGCAGTTTTTTCTCCACATCAAAGAAATTGGTATTGCCAATGGCCTTGGATACCACAAAGATGGTGCCGGTATAGCCATATTCCTTCATAATGGGATAGGCAAAATCATGGTTATCCTTGTAGCCATCATCAAAGGTAATGACAATGGGTTTATCGGGCAAATGTTTACCCCTTTGGAAATGGTCCATAACATCGGTCAGGGAGACACTTTCGTAGCCATTCTTGTGCAGGTATTTCATCTGCCATTCAAATTTATCCGGCGGTACCCGGAGACCCAGCCCGCCGGTGCGGGGGTCTGGATTCACTTTGTGGTACATGAGTACCGGGATACCCTGCAACGGGGGATATTTAGCATCGGTGGGTATGGTTTTGTACTGATGCTGGTACCATATGCCTGTCCCTGTAAGAGCCACAGCAATAACCAGTAAACTAACTAGGAAGAATTTTTTAAATGATGACAGGGTGTTCACCTCCGTTTTAGCCGTCAGCTTTTTTTGCGTGGGTTGGTGATTCTTTCTCTGGGGAGTCAGACCCCTCAGGGTGCCGGGCTTTGGGGGCGGGGTCAGACCCCCCGTTGGTTATCATCAGCCGTCAGGCTTCTGCTTTCTGCTTTCCAACTGACCAACTGAAGTTTTGGCTCATTGCAGACCCCAAAGGTATGCCTATTCTCTTAAGGTTCTTGATGGTTGGTATATCTTGACTGGTGCTCGCTCCATACTGGCTGCCTTGGAATCGTAAATAATTTCCATCACGGCCTGGGCCAGTTTTTCCGGTTGGTGGCGCACTAGGTTGCTGTGCTGTACCAGGTATTTTGACCAGACCTTGACGCCCATTTTGGCCAGGGCAGTTCCATCCACCTTCACCGGGGCGGCACCCTTTTCCCGGTATTTTTTCAGCAGCCTGCCGGGAATGGGCTCGTTATTCACCAGGATTTGGTCCACAAGGGGTCCCACATGGTCAAAAATGGCCGCCAGGTGTTGTTTGGCCGTATAACCCTGGGTTTCCCCGGGCTGGGTCATGATATTGCAAATATAGATTTTCTGGGCCCCGGACCTTTGAATGGCCTCGGCAATGCCTTCCACCAGGAGGTTCGGAATCACACTGGTATAAAGGCTGCCGGGTCCCAGGATAATCATGTCGGCCTCTTCGATGGCCGCCAGGGCTTCGGGCAGGGGTTTACAAACCTCCGGGTGCAGAAAAACCCTTTTAATTTTGCTTTCCGTGGCGGAAATGTTGCATTCCCCATAAACCGTGCTATGATCCGCCAGTTCCGCCCCCAGTATGACGTTTTCCAGGGTTACCGGCAGTACCTGGCCACGAATGGCCAGTACCTTGGAAAGGGCCCGCACAGCCCCATCAAAACCGCCGGAAACATTGTTTAAGCCCGCCAGAAAAAGATTGCCCAGATTGTGTCCTGCCAGTTCGCCGCTTTCAAAGCGGTACTGCAGCACTTCTTCCATTAAGGTCTCTTTATCCGCCAAAGCCACCAGGCAGTTGCGGATATCGCCGGGTGGCAGGATACCCAAATTATCCCGTAATCTGCCGGAACTGCCACCGTCATCGGTAACGGCCACAATGGCGGTGATGTTGCTGGTGTATTCCTTTAAGCCCTTTAACAAACTGGATAGCCCGGTTCCCCCGCCGATGGCCACCACCTTGGGACCCTTTTTCAAAGAACGGTGGTGGTAAAGGGTTTCCACCAGACGTTCCGAAGGGTCTGGTCGAATCACTGTCATAATGGAGGCTATCCCCATTTTAAAGCTGTATCCCATAATGCCTAGGCCGCTGGCTACAATAACCACGCCCACAAACCACTGGGGAATGCCAGCTAATCGGTTAGAGAGGGTATCCATCACCACCCCCATCATGCCAACCAGATGCCGGTCCAGTATGGCCAACCCTAGCCCCAGTAGGGAAATTCCTACTAGGGCTAGGAGAATCCAACGCTTTATATTCATGCCAGGGGCAAACCATTTAAATAAGGAAGCCAAATTAACCCACCGCCTAAACTCGCATGATATCTCGGTGCCTTACATTAACTCGGTAGCCCTTTTCACTTAATACTTCACCCAGCTTATTGGTGAGGGTTACGGACCGATGCATACCACCGGTACAGCCAATGGCAATCATCAGTGTAGCCTTGCCCTCCCTTTGATAGTGGGGCACCAGAAACTGGACGAAATCAATTAGTTTTTCCATAAATTCTTTGGTTACGTCCTGGGACATGACATGCTGCTGCACGGGTTCATCATTGCCCGTGAGGCAGCGCAGTTCCGGTATATAGTAGGGATTGGGCAGAAACCGTACATCCAGCACCAAGTCGGAATCCATGGGAATACCGTATTTGTAGCCAAAGGAAATAACGGTAATGAGCAGCCTGTTGGAGTTTTCCTTGTCACCACCGTACTGGGTGATGATTTGTTCCTTTAACTGGTTGTTGGAAACGTTGGAGGTATCAATGACTTTGGTGGCTCTGCCCCGGATTTCCCGCAGCAGTTCCCGCTCCTCCTGGATAACCTTTAATACCTCGCCGTGGTTATCCAGCGGGTGGCGGCGCCGGGATTCTTTATAGCGACGTACCAGTGTTTCATCCGATGCTTCTAAGAATAAGACTTCAAACCGGTATCCCTGTTCACCGAGGTCATGCAATACTTCTATGGCCTGGTGAAAGAACGCCCCACCGCGAATATCCACCACCAGGGCAACTTTCTCCACTTTGCCATTGGACTGGGAAACCAGTTCGGCAAATTTGGGAATCAGGGCCGGAGGTAAATTATCCACACAGAAGTAGCCCAGGTCCTCCAAACTTTGCACAGCTTGGGTTTTACCCGCTCCGGACATGCCGGTAACAATTAATAGCCGTGGACTGGACACTTCAACACCCCCCTCTGAGTCAGACATGCTGTTAATATCTCCTTTATTGTAAACTGTCCGATTCATATAAGCAAATAGTTCACTTACTCTTAGGGGGGTAGTATATATAACCATATTATGAACTTTTTCTCCGGGGAGTCAGCCCCCCTGGTTTTACCTATTGGTTAAAAAATAAATATTTACCCCCATTATAGTAAAAGGGCACCCGAAAGGTGCCTTTCTTTAAAACTTTATTGTTTGCTACTTTCGTTTTCCAGCAGGTTCCCCAATACTTCCAGTGCCCGGGGGGCATCTTCCCCCTCGGCCATAAGGGTTACACCGCCTTCATTTCGATTGGCTAATTCCATGAGGCCCATGATGCTTTTGCCGTTTACTCTGTGGCCGCCCTTTTCCAGACTGATTTCTGCATGAAACTGGTTGGCTGCTTTTACAAACTCTGCCGCAGGGTGGGAATCCAGCTTACTGAAGCTTTTTATGTCCTTTTTTAACATGAGTAGTCTCCTTGTGGTATGTCTTTTAGCCGTCAGCCTTCAGCCGTCAGCCTTCAGCTTTTTTTGCATGATTTGCTTTGGGGTTAGCTAGGTTTTGGTGGTTCTTGCTTTGGGGGTCAGACCCCTCAGGATGCCGGGCTTTGGGGGCGGGGTCAGACCCCCGGTTGTTTGCTTTGGCCCAAGGCCCACAGCTCATGGCCCATGGCTAGACCCAATAGGAATACCCTTAAGCCCCAAAAATAAACTTGGCAATGACCTCTGCCACTCCATCCTCTTCGTTGGAGTGGGTGACATAATCTGCCTTTGCTTTTACTTCGGGTTCTCCATTACCCATCACTACGCCCAGTCCCGCATAATCGATCATTTCCAGGTCATTGGGAGCGTCCCCGATGGCAATTACTTGCTCCGCCGTTAATCCCCAACCCTTGGCCAGGGTATCCAGGGCCAGTCCCTTGGTGGCCTGGGGGTGGGAAAACTCCAGAAAATGAGGTTTTGATTTGCATATGTGCAGGGATGTTCCATATTGACAGCGCATTTCTTCTCCCAACCGATCCAGTTCTTCTATTCCCCCCACCATGAGAACCTTGGTGGGGTCCTCCTGCAGGAAGTCCAGCAAATTCCCCACCGGGTGGGCAGTGATGCCGGATATTCTCTGGTAGACCTCTGCTTCCGGCGTAATTTTTTCCACATAAAGGGTATCATCCACATAGACATTGATATGATAGCCCAGTTGGCTGCCACGCTGGATCACTTCTCGCGCTAGGACCAGTGGTACTGGACGGTGAAGCAGGACTTCCCCGGTTTGGGCTTCTTTTACCAGGGCCCCTTGATAGGTGATTAGGGGCAGATTTAGTTCCAGTTCTTTGGCGTAGCGTAGGGCTGAACAGTACATTCTTCCGGTGGCCAGGGTTACATGGATACCAGCCTCCTGGGCCCGTTTGATATATTCTTTGTTGCGGGACGATATTTTAAGCTGGCCGTTTAGTAGGGTGTCGTCGAGATCGATGGCCAGGAGTTTGTAGTTTTTGTTCATAGGTTTCTCCAATCTCTTGATTATACTGTAGTGCTTTTAGCTGTTAGCTGTTAGCCGTTAGCTTTTTTGCATGTATTTCTTTGGGGTTAGCTAGGGTTTGGTGGTTCTTTCTCTGGGGGTCAGACCCCTCAGGGTGCCGGGCTTTGGGGGCGGGGTCAGACCCCCGTTGGTTTGCTTTGGCCCACAGCTCATTCCAACTTCCAACTTTCCAACTTCCAACTTTCCAACTTCCAACTTTCCAACTTCCAACTTTCCAACTTCCAACTTTCCAGCTACTGCTAGACCCATTATTCACTCCCGAAAGTAATTGTACACCGCTTCGGCGGCTTTGGTGTTCATGCCTGGGATCTTGGCCAATTCTTCCACTGAGGCCTGCTTAATGGACTCCAAATTTTTATAGGCTTTATAGAGTTCCCGGCGGCGTACCGCCCCAATGCCATCGATTTCATCCAAAAGGGATTTCAGGTTTCTCTTGGTGCGCAGCTTCCGATGATAGGTTACCGCAAAACGGTGGGCTTCATCCCTCAATCGCTGCAACATTTGCAACCCCTTGGATTCCCTGGGTAAACGGATGGGGTCCGGACGTCCCGGTGCAAACAGTAGTTCTTCCTCCTTGGCTAGGCCAAAGGTGGCAATGTGGGCAAAGCCCTGTTCCAACATGGCTTGCCGGGCCGCCGACAGCTGACCCTTACCTCCGTCGATAATAATTAGGTCTGGCAGTCGGGTAAATTTGGCCTGCTTGGGGGTAAGTTCTCCCCTGGACAAAAGGTCTTGTTCTTCCTTGGCCCGGGAAAAGCGCCGGGTCAGGGTCTCATGCATGGAGGCAAAGTCGTTGGGTCCCTCTACCCAGCGGATCTTAAATCTTCTGTATTGGTCTTTTTTCGGTCGACCTTCTTCAAAAACCACCATGGAGGAGACGGTTTCAGTACCTTGAATATTGGAAATATCGTAGCATTCCATGCGATGGGGGGGATTTTCCAGCCCCAGGGCGGCCATTAGTTCTGCCAGGGCCCCATCCACCGCTTCCCGGTTGGCCTGACGCTGCAACTTAGCCTGTTCCAGGGATAACAATGCATTTTGGGCCGCCATTTCCACCAATTTATGTTTATCCCCCCGTTTGGGGGCTTTAATAGTAACCTTACTGCCCCGTAGTTCACTGAGCCAAGACCTTAGGAGTTCCGGCTTAGCAATTTCTTCAGATATTAATACCTCTGCGGGGATAAATTCCGTTTGGTTATAAAACTGCTGGATAAAGGTGGTCATAATCTCCCCCCGCTCCAGGGTATCTGTGCCTTCCAGAAAGTAATGCTCACGCCCAATGAGTTTACCGCCACGGATAAAGAACACGGTTAGGCAGGACTCATCAAAACCCCGGGCCATGGCAATGACATCTTGGTCCACCAGATCGGTGGACACCACCTTTTGCCGTTCCACAATTTTTTCCACCGCCAGCAGTTGATCCCTAAGTTCCGCGGCCTTTTCAAATTCTAGCTTCTCCGCTGCTTCTTCCATGCGTTGGCGCAATCGCTTCATTAAATCTTCCTGCCGCCCCTCCAAAAAGAGTACCACTTCGTTAACGGTTTCCCGGTAGGTTTGCCGCTCCACCAGGTTGCAGCAGGGACCCAGGCAGCGCTTGATGTGGTAGTTCAGGCAGGGGCGATCCCTGGGACTAAGTTTCCGTTGCTTGCAGGTTCGCAGGGGAAAGATTTTTTTCAGCAGACGCATGGTTTCGTTAACGGCCCCCACGTTGGTAAAGGGACCAAAATAGCGGGCACGGTCTTTGAGAACCCGGCGGGTTAAATAAACCCGGGGAAATTCTTCCTGGACAGTTACCTTGATATAGGGATAAGTTTTATCATCCTTTAATAGGATATTGTACTTAGGTCGGTGTTCTTTAATTAGATTATTTTCCAGAATCAGAGCTTCCATCTCGGAATCGGTGACGATAAAATCCAGGTCTACCGCCCGGCCCAGCATGGCCTTTACTTTGGGTGCTTGCTTGGCCCCGGCCTGGAAGTAGGAACGAACTCGGTTTTTCAGGGACACCGCCTTCCCCACATAGATGACCTGTCCGTCTTGGTCTTTGTATAGGTAAACCCCCGGGCGTGAGGGGATGTTTTTAATTTTGTCTGATAACGGCAGTTAGATCACCTCCGTTAGCTGTTTCTTATGGGTAGTGCTTTGGGGTCGTTTGGCCGTGGGCCTTGAGCCATGAGCCTTGGGCTTTGGGCTTTATTGCATGTGTTTCTTTGGGGTCAGTTGGGTTTTGGTGGTTCTTGCTCTGGGGGTCAGACCCCCGTTGGTTTGCTTTGCCCATGGCTGACCCAAAAGGAATACCCCTAATCCCTAAAACTGTTACTATTAGTTTATCACTTCTCGGCCAGGGAAATATTAAGAATTTCTTAAACTACTATTCATTAGCATGCAACAAAAATAGTTTTTTTACCACCCTTGACAAAGATGGTTTTGAGGAACAAAATAGTAATGAAGTAAGTAACTAGTTAGTTACTTGAGTTGGAAAGTTGGTTAGTTGGTTTGTGAGTATTTTTGCCCCCTTTCCAACTATCCAACTAACCAACTTTCCCACTGAAGGAGGGTTGTTATGAACGAGGAACTATCCCGTGCCGAAGAGAGTAAACAGCGAATACTGCTGGCGGCTGCCCGTATCTTTTCCCATAAGGGCCTGGATGGGGCCCGGGTGGATGAGATCGCTGCCGCTGCTAAAATTAATAAACGAATGATTTACCATTATTTTGAAAGCAAGGAAAACTTGTATGTGGAGGTGCTTCGTTACAACTATCAAAAAATCTATCATATAAGTAAAGGCGCTTTTATTCCCGGGGCGGACCCTGTGGAGAATGTAACCAGAGCCCTGCGCCAGTACTTTTATTTTCTGGCCCAGGATGAGGAATTTGTGCGGCTGGTTAGTTGGGAAGCCCTGAACCGGGGGGTCTACAGCAGCAAAGTACTGCCCCAACTGTTAGATTTATTCCAGTCTGATCTAGGGGATATTTTACAGGACGGTATCAACCGGGGTATTTTTCGGCCGGATCTGGATATACGCCAGATTTTATTAAGTCTTCACGCCCTGTGCCTGGTTTATTTTACTCGCCGGGAAATGGTGCAGCCCATGTGGACCAGTGACATGATGTCCGCTGAGATGCTGGAGGACCGTCTGCAGCATATCCTGGATATGGTTTTCCACGGTATTTTAAATTGACTAACAAATTGACATCACTTTTTTATAAAACTGTACGATAACTGGAGGTGTTTCATTATATGGATGAATTGTTAAAAGTTCAGCAAAAAAAGAAAAATATTTTATTTTTGTTTATTGGACTAATTGCTTTAACGACTCTAATCTTTGGCGGCTATTTTTATAAAAATCAAGTATCCCTGGCTAAGGAACAGGATAGTCTGACAGCCACTGGAACCCTGGAGGCCACCAGTGTAATGGCTTCCTTTAAGGTGCCGGGTCGCATTGATACGCTTTTGGTGGCTGAGGGGGATCAGGTGAAAAAGGGAGCTGTGCTGGCTGCCCTGGAAACCAAGGAACTGCAGGCTAAGTTGTCCCAGGCTAAGGGTGCCCATGAAGCGGCCCTGGCCGCCAGCCGCCAGGCCGAAGAGGCTGTACCCCTAACCAGCCAGCAGGTGGAAACCACCATCGCCCAATGCAATGCCAAGGTGGAGCAGGCCACGGTAAAAGTTCGCAGTGCCCAGCAACTTTATGATCGGATGGTTGAGCTACATAAAGCCGGTGCCATCTCGGATAGCCAATTTGATGATGCCACCAACAATTATGATGCCGCTAAGCAACAACTGGAAGAGGCTAAGGCGGCCCTGGCCCAGGCCGAAGCCGCCAGACTGAAGGTAGAAGTTTCTCAGGCTCAGCATGATGCCGCCGTGGGGCAGGCCAATCAGGCCCAGGGGGCCGTTGATGAGGCCTCTGCCTATTTGGAAAACAGTAAACTAAAGGCCCCCATGAACGGTTTCATTACCCAAAAGTACCTGGAGCAGGGTGAAATGCTGAATGCCGGAACCCCAGTCTTTGAAATAACCGACCTAGTCAACTCCTACGTCAAGGTGTTTATCAGCGAAAAGAAAATTGGCCGGGTTCGTCTGGGCCAAAAAGTAGAAATTCGGGTGCCTGCTTTCCCGGATAAGGTCTTTGAGGGGAAGGTTGTGTTTATTAATAACGCCGGGGAATTTGCTGTGAAAAAGGCGGTTAATGAGCAGTACCAACATGATATTCGCAGCTTCGAGGTAAAAATTGATGTTCCCAACCAGGATCTTCTCTTAAAAGTCGGCATGACCGCCAATGTCAAGATATTGGAGGAATAAAAAATGCAGCCTGTCTTAAAAGCCCGTGATATCGTGCAGGTCCTGAATAAGAAGACCGTCTTAAAGGGCATTAACCTGGAGGTGTCTGTGGGGGAAATTGTGGGTATTTTTGGTACCAAGGGAACAGGTAAAACCACCCTGCTACACCTCTTGGCCGGCATCGATCAATTCAAGTCCGGTACGTTGGAAATTTTGGGCCAGGACACCAAAAAGGGGGATGCCTATAAAAGGCACCTGGGCCTGGTAACCCAGGAGCGCAGTTTGTTTCAGGAATTATCTGTGTTGGAAAACCTTGATTTCATTGCCACCCTGCGGGGTGGCCAGCGGTCCACCATTAAGCAGTTGGTGGATCGGCTGGAATTGCAGGACTTATTAAAGGAACCGGTGGCTACCTTAGACAATGGATTATTCCAGCGGGTAGCCCTGGCCTGTGCCCTGTTAAATAACCCTAAACTATTAATCGCTGACGAGTTAATTAAGGATATAGATTTTTATTCCCGTCGGTTAATCATGCAGACCATTAAGCAGTTCCTCCAAGAGGGCGGCACCTTTATCTGTGGCTTTAGCCACATGGATTATGTCAATCAATTGAACCGGGTGGCCTGGCTAAGCGACGGTCAACTGACCTTCTACCAGCCCGCAGAGGCAGCGGCGGAATGGCAAAGACAGTTTGAAGAATTTAATCTGCGAAGCGGTGAAATCAATGATTAGATCCCTCATGCGGCGTGAGTTAATTTATCTTTGGCGGGACCGGGGTCTGCGCAATATTTTACTCTTTAGTTCTTTGCTGGGACTAATTCTGTTCTTTGCCCTTTACAGTGCCCAGGTTTTGCTGGATATCCCCACCGCAGTGGTGGATCTGGATCATTCCAGTGAAAGCCGACAACTGATTGAAAAAGTGAATCAGTCAGAAAATTTACAGGTGGTGGCCTACCTAGACAGTTACCAAGAAGCTGAGGAACTGATCAAAGGGGGGGACATCGTGGTAACCATGGTGATCCCGGAGAACTATGGCAAAGCCCTTACCCTGGGGCGTCAAAGCAATGTGTTTTTGGCCATTGACGGCAGTAACATGATCTACTCCACCAATGCCACCACCGCAGCCATGATGGTAGCTGGTACCGTCAGTGCCCAGGCCGGGGTGAAGGCCCTGATGGCCCGGGGGTTTCAGCCGGACGAGGCCAAAAACGCCTACCTGGGGGTCGAACTGCGGGAAGAGGCCTGGTTTAACCCAACTTTAAACTATGCCTACTTTCTTGTGTTGGCCTTGATTCTCAATATCTGGCAGCAGTGCTGTACCATAGCCGCAGCCATGAATATCATTGGTGAAACGGGCCGCCCCAGTTGGCAGCAGTTCAAAATGGCTGGTTTGTCCAAATGGACATTATTTGCCAGTAAATCCGTGGTGCACATTGCCACCTTTATGCTGATGGTATTGCCCGTGTACCTGATTGCCTTTGGGTTCTTTAAGGTACCGCTCCACTGCAACTTGTGGCTGTTTTTGCTCTTTACTCTGGTATTTACCATTGCCATGCATAGTGTGGGGACCCTTGCCTCCAGTTTTGCCCGCAATGCTGTGGATGCCACCCGGTATGGCATGATTATTGCCCTGCCATCCTTTATTCTTTCTGGTTATGGTTGGCCCCTGGAAGCCATGCCTTCCTTTATCCAGTACATGGCCAAACTGCTGCCCCAAACCTGGTTTTTCCAGGGACTGAACTATTTGACCTTCAAAAACCCGGACTGGTCCTTTGTGCAAACGTATTTTCTGATTTTGGGTGTAATCGCTGTGGTTTGTTACGGTGCCGCCGCACTGGTGACAGCCCGCAAGTAAGGGGGCCTTTGGATTGAAACAAGTTTTTAATATTGCCTGTTATGAAACCATGATGATTTTTAAAGAACGTATTCTTTTTTTGCTGTTATTTACCGTACCCTTGCTTTATGCCACGGTCTTTGGTTTTGTCTATTTACAAGGGGTTATCAATCATGTGCCCCTGGCGGTGGTGGATCTGGATCATTCAAAATTAAGCCGGGAGGTTCGGTCCTCCTTTGCCAACAGTCCCCATTTTGAGTTAATTTCTAACATAGAAAACTCTGCCCAAATGGAGCAGGCCATGCGGGAGGGGAAAATCCGAGCGGCTATTGTTATTCCAGAAAAGTTTGAGTTTGCTATGCAGAAGCACCAGCCCACTGAGTTATTGGGGGTGTATGATGCATCCAATTTAATTTGGGGCTATAATACCCGGCGCTATATCCGGGAAGTAACCACGGATTTTAATACTCAGCAGACGGCGGCTTACTTAGCCGGCCTGGGTATTTCTGAGAATCAGGTAAAAAACATTATGAATACGGTGCATTTAAACTATGAGGTTTGGTATAATCCCACCTTCAGCTATGCCACTTACTTTTATACCGGACTGCTATTGATGGTGATTCACCAAATTTCCCTCTTGAGTATCAGCCTGACGGTGACCCGGGAGAAGGAACGGAATACCTGGGTTCAGTATCTTAGTTCTTGCCTGCCCAGTTGGAAAATATTTGTGGGCAAGGCGCTGCCCTATTTTATCGTCAATTTCTTTAATTATGCTTTGCTGCTCTGGGTTGCCGCCCATTTTGTCAATGCGAAAATAGGTGGCTCCATAGGTTTGGTGTTACTTTTTGGTTTGTTGTTCGATGTAATTATTACTTCTCTGGGTTTTTATATCTCGGTACTGGCGCCCAATTCCCTGCAGGTAACCCGCTACCTGATGCTGATTTCTGTACCCATCTTTATGGCTTCGGGCTTAACCTGGCCCCAGACCCATATCCCCTTCGCCGTTAATGCCCTGGCCTCTTTGATGCCCTTTACCTGGATGGCCGAGGCCTTTCGTTTAATCACGGTGAAGAATTTGCCCCTGGCTTATTTGTTGAATCACCTATTGGTGCTGTTGGCCATGGCCGGGGTGAGCCTGGGTCTGGCCATGAATTTCAAGAAGAGCCGCCGTCCACCCTCCAGCAGCGGCTTGGTGGTAAATAGCGGTACCAACTATCCTGGACTATAGTTTAACCCCCCGTAATCAGTGAGTTTACGGGGACAGGTTGTTGAAATACCCTTGCTGCTTTGTCAAAGAACCGAGCCAAAGATAGCCCGGTTCTTTTATTTATTTTCCAGAGGTAATACGCCTGGGATCTTTTCTATGTTGTCTTTCTTTTGTTCCGTAGCTTCGGATTCTTCGGTTTTGGCTTTATCAGCATCCTGGGTGGTGTAACTGATGGCCAGTAGCACACGTCTTTTTAACTGGTCTTCCAAAATCCGGGTAACGGTTTTTTGGAACTTTTCATCCAAGGGCTCCGGCCCTTGAATATACAAATTAATAATATAGGTACCATTACTTCTCTGGTAGCTGAAGGTAAAGTCTGTTAGTACATTCCCGGGGATTAATTTAAGTTTTTCGGAAACCACATCATTAATAACCTCTTCTGGTTCTTTGGCGTTGCTTGCACTAACCGCCGGAGCAGTCTCCTTCGGCTGTTTGGGGATCAGTTCGTTGTAGGCATGGGTTGAGGTTTCGGTGTTTACATCCTGAATGAGCACCACCTGGGTGCTCAGGGTCACCGGTTTACTCAATTTGTATTCCAGCATGTTTTCCAGTTGGCGAACGTAGTCGGTCTTAAACACCCTGCTGGAGCGCAGGACAGCCCGAATGTTGTATTCATCTTTATTATTTTGAAATTTTACATCCACTAGGTCGGTACCCGGTACCATAGAGATACTCTCTACTAAGGTATTTTTGATGAGTTTTTCTGTTTTTGAATAGTTAACCACTTGATTCATAATACCGATTAGGGGTATGGAGATGACGACTAGCAACGTAAGGGAAAGCACCAATCTGTTTTTAAACAGGGGGAATGCCTGGCTATCGGAATCATATTTGGCCCGAGCCGTAAAGCCTGCCAAACGGAAAACCCCTGAACTGGCAATGCTGATGGCAATTAAGTTGGCCAGAAACAGTAGGAAAGCACCGCCGGCCACACTGTTATTCCCCAGGGCTAAGCCGATCCCCACCACACAGAGGGGCGGCATCAGGGCGGTGGCTATGGCCACCCCAGGCAGGGCAGCTCCACCGGGCCGGAAGCACATGGCGTAGGCGCCGGCTGCCCCGGAGGCCAGTGCAATTAAGAGGTCGATGAAGGTGGGTTTGGTTCTGGCCAATATTTCACTGGTAAGTTCCTTGGTGGGTGACAATAGGGTCAAAAAGACCGAGATGGTAATGGCCAGCACCACGCCGGTTAGTTCTGCTTTGGCAGAAATGCGCAGCAACCGGGTATTCCCTAGGGTAATGGCCAGGGACCCTGCCACGATGGGGGTCATCAAGGGAGCAATAAGCATGGCTCCGATGATCACTGCCACACTGTTCATGAGCAGGCCAAAGGTGGCAATGGAACAGGATAGGACAACCATGACGTAAAAGAATAGATCCGGGTGGGAATTATCCCGCAGTTCCATGTAAATTTTGTTCCGGGCATTTTCATTAATTGGTTCTAATAAGGCCATAGAACACCTCTCAGGATCTTTTTCTGCCACATTGTAACAAAAAAGGATATTATTTGATAGTTATAGTTATTATATCAAATGTTATTCAGGTAATTGAAGCTTTTTTTAAAGTAATTCTTATGTAACAAAATCGTGATCCAACAGATCACGGTTTTGTTTGTGCTTTCGATAATTATGCTATGATTGATGAAACTTCGCCGTTCTCCAGGGCCTGTAGGGTGCGCTGGCGGTCTCGCTCCAGCACTGGCTTTAGGAAATGGCCGGTGTAGGAGGCAGCTACCTGACAGATTTCTTCCGGAGAGCCGGTTGCCACTACGGTTCCTCCTTTGTCGCCACCCTCAGGACCCAGGTCGATGATATAATCGGCGGTCTTAATAACATCCAGGTTGTGTTCGATGACCACCACGGTGCTGCCATTGTCCACCAGACGGTGCAGTACTTCCAGCAGTCGAGCAATGTCAGCAGTGTGCAGGCCGGTGGTGGGCTCGTCCAGGATGTAGATGGTCCCTCCATTGCTGCGTCGACTCAACTCGGTGGCCAGTTTTACCCGCTGGGCCTCCCCGCCGGAAAGCTCCGGTGCCGGTTGACCCAGACGCACGTAGCCCAGACCCACATCCTGCAGGGTCTTTAATCTGCGGTGAATTTTGGGAATGTTAGCAAAAAACTCCACCGCCTCATCCACTTCCATACTCAGTACATCGGCAATGCTTTTGCCTTTATATTTTACTTCCAGGGTCTCCCGGTTGTAGCGCAGTCCTTTGCAGATTTCGCAGGGTACGTAGACATCCGGTAAGAAGTGCATTTCAATTTTTATGATACCGTCTCCTTGGCAGGCCTCACAGCGGCCCCCTTTGACGTTAAAACTAAAGCGTCCGGCTTTGTAGCCCCGCACCTTGGCCTCGGGCATCTGGGTGAAGAGTTCCCGAATGTCGTTAAAAACCCCGGTATAGGTGGCAGGGTTGGATCTGGGGGTACGACCAATGGGAGATTGGTTTACATCTATGACCTTTTCCAGGTGTTCAATGCCCTCGATGCCGCTGTGTTCACCGGGTTTGCTTTTGGCCCGGTGCAGTTTTTGGGCCAGGGATTTATAAAGGATTTCGTTAATCAGGGTACTCTTACCGGAACCGGAAACCCCGGTGATACAGACAAAACCACCCAGGGGAATCTCCACATCAATCCCCTTCAGGTTGTTTTCGGTAGCCCCCTTAATGACCAAACTCTGTCCCTTGCCCAGGCGTCGACTGAGGGGTACCGGGATAAATTTCTTACCACTAAGGTACTGGCCGGTGAGGGACTCCGGTACTTGCATAATGTCTTCCATGGTCCCTGCGGCCACCACCTGGCCCCCCTGACGACCTGCCAGAGGGCCAATATCAATGATGTGGTCCGCCACCCGGATGGTATCCTCGTCGTGTTCCACCACAATGAGGGTGTTGCCCAAATCCCGTAGGCGTTCCAGGGTGGTTATGAGTCTTTCATTATCCCGCTGGTGCAGACCGATGCTGGGTTCGTCCAGAATGTAGAGAACACCCATAAGACCGGAACCAATTTGGGTAGCCAGCCGAATCCGCTGGGCCTCTCCCCCGGACAGGGTCCCGGCGGAGCGTCCCAGCGTTAGATAATCCAGGCCCACATTAACCAGGAAACCCAGTCGTTCGTTAATTTCCTTGAGGATTTGCCGGGCAATCATGCGTTCCCGCTCGGTGAGGTCCAGGTTGTTAAAGAATTTCAGTGCATCGGCTATGGAAAGGGAGGTTATATCTACAATATCTTTCCCCCCAACCTTCACAGCCAGGGCCTCGGGCTTTAACCTGGCACCCTTACAACTGGGGCAGGGTTTAATGCTCATGTATTTTTCAAACTCTTCTCGCATGGCTTCCGATTGGGTTTCCCGGTAACGCCGGGAGAGGTTGCCAATAATTCCTTCAAAGGGTACTTCGTAATGGTGGGTGTGGCCGTAGCTATCGGTATAGTCAAATTTAACTTTTTCCTGGCCGGTACCGTAGAGAATCACTTTCATGTGTTTGGTGGAAAGATTCTCCACCGGCGTATCCAGACTAAAATCATATTGTTTTGCCAGGCCGGATAGGTAGGCTGCGGCAATGTTCCCCTTGTGCCAGCCCTCAATGCCTCCTTCCCGGATACTTTTGCTTTTATCCGGCATAATCATATCCGGGTCAAACTCATGGTTAATCCCCAGTCCGGTACAGGCGGGGCAAGCTCCGTGGGGATTGTTAAAGGAGAACAGCCGGGGACTAATTTCACTGATGTTAATGCCACAGTCGGTGCAGGCAAAGTTTTCGGAAAAGGTATATTCCTCCCCATCAATCACTGCGGCAATGACAATGCCTTCACTTTGTTTGAGGGCTGTTTCCATGGAGTCCGCCAGGCGTTTTTCAGTGCCGGGGCGAAGAATAATGCGATCCACCACAATCTCGATGTTGTGTTTCTTTTTTTTGTCCAGCTGAGGAACTTCGGATAGATCGTAAATTTCTCCATCCACCCGAACCCGCACAAAACCATTGCGCTTAATGTCTTCGAGGATCTTAACATGCTCTCCCTTTTTACCCCTAACCACCGGGGACAGAAGTTGCAGCTTGGTGCCTTCGGGCAGTGCCATCAGTTGATCTACCATTTGCTGTACGGTCTGCTGAGTGATAGGCTGGCCGCATTTGGGGCAGTGGGCCCGGCCCGCCCGGGCAAAAAGCAGCCTCAGGTAGTCGTAAATTTCCGTTACGGTACCCACTGTGGAGCGAGGGTTATGGCTAGTGGTCTTTTGGTCAATGGAAATGGCCGGCGAAAGCCCTTCTATATAGTCCACATCGGGTTTGTTCATCTGGCCCAGAAACTGCCGGGCGTAGGCAGAAAGGGATTCCACATAGCGACGCTGACCTTCGGCGTAGATGGTGTCGAAGGCCAGGGAGGATTTACCAGAACCGGACAGACCGGTTACTACCACCAGCTTGTCCCTAGGGATTTCCACATCTATATTTTTCAAATTATGGGACCGGGCACCCTTGATGAGTATTTTGTCTTGCATGGTGTGAGTACTCCTTCGTTTTATCTATCAGCATTGGGTTACGTTATGGTTGTAGTTTGCAATCCGTTGACCGTGGCCATGGGCCTTTTTTACATGCTTTGCTTTGGGGTCATTTTGGCCTTGAGCTTTGGGCTGGTTAATGGAAAGTCAATACAAATATACTTCATTAGTGGGAAAAAGACAACGGTAAATCGAACATTTGTACTATTTTTGTAAGGCAGAAAGTTGGAAAGTGGAAAGCAGAAAGGAGAAAGTAACCAACGGCAATCTGACTCCGCCACACTTAGCCGTCAGCTTTTAGCTTTTAGCTTTCTACTTTCTGCTTTCTGCTTTCTAGGTTTTAGTGGTTCTTTCTCTGGGGAGTCAGACCCCTCAGGGTGCCGGGCTTTGGGGGCGGGGTCAGACCCCCGTTGGTTTCCTTGGGCCCAAGGCCCACAGCTCATGGCCGACCCCAGAGAAATACTTAGCCGTCAGCTTTCTGCTTTCCAACTTCCGCTATACCTAATACTCTATCTCCGGTATTGCTGGCTTGATGTTCTTCTCTCCCCTAAGCTGCAGCCGTAGCTCAATCAGGGCATCTCTAAGCTGGGCTGCCCGCTCAAATTCCAGGTGCTTGGCGGATTCTTTCATTTCTTTCTCCAGCTTAGCAATCATCTTCTTCAGCTCGGTTTTTGTTAGCTTACCCGCCTTGCTCTGGGCCACATAGGGTGCTTTTTCTTCAGCCGCCCGGGTGGCTTCAATGACATCCCTGATGGCCTTGCGAATGGTTTCCGGGGTAATATTATGTTTACGGTTATACTCCATTTGAATCTTGCGGCGTCGGTTTGTTTCTCCGATGGCTTTCTTCATGGAGTCGGTCATTTTGTCTGCATACATGATCACCCGGCCCTCTGCATTACGGGCAGCCCGGCCGATGGTCTGGATCAGAGAGCGTTCGGAACGAAGATAGCCTTCTTTATCGGCATCCAGAATGGCCACCAGGCTTACTTCCGGTAGGTCTAAGCCCTCCCTCAGCAGGTTAATGCCCACCAGGACATCAAAGGTACCCAGGCGCAGATCCCGCAGGATTTCCATCCGCTCCATGGTATGAATATCCGAGTGCAGGTAACGAACCCGCACGCCATTTTCTTTAAAGTAGTCGGTGAGGTCTTCGGCCATTTTTTTCGTTAGGGTGGTTACCAGCACCCTTTCGTCCCGCTCTACCCGCAGGCGAATTTCTCCCAATAAATCATCAATTTGCCCCTTGGTGGGCCTGATAAATATTTCAGGGTCTATCAATCCGGTGGGACGAATAATCTGTTCCACGATTTGCTCTTGGTGTTCAAATTCGTATTTACCCGGTGTGGCCGATACATAAATCACTTGATTGACTTTTTCTTCGAATTCTTTGAACTTCAAGGGTCGGTTATCCAGGGCTGAGGGCAGGCGAAAGCCGTGCTCCACTAGGGTTGTTTTTCTTGAACGGTCCCCTTCGTACATACCACCAATCTGTGGTACTGCCACGTGGGACTCATCGATGATTAACAGCCAGTCTTCGGGAAAGAAGTCCAGCAGGGTAAAGGGTGACTCTCCGGGGGCACGTCCTGTGAGATGCCTGGAATAGTTCTCAATGCCCGAACAAAAACCCACTTCAGCCATCATTTCCAGGTCATATTGGGTACGCTGCTGCAGGCGTTGGGCTTCCAATAATTTATCGGCAGCCCGCAATTCCTGTAGCCTCTGCTCCAGCTCTGCCTCAATGGTGGTAATGGCTCTTTTCATGTTATCTTCGGCAGTTACGAAGTGGCTGGCAGGGAAAACAGCAATATGTTGGCGTTGACCCAGAATTTCACCGGTGACAACATCGATTTCCAACAGACGGTCCACTTCATCTCCAAACAATTCCACCCGCAGGGCCCTTTCACTGGCGTTGGCGGGAAAAATTTCAATGACATCGCCCCGTACCCGGAACTTACCCCGGCTAAAGTCAATGTCGTTTCTTTCATATTGAATATCTACCAGCTTGCGCAGGATGGCATCCCGGTCGTAGGTACCGCCCACCCGCAGGGATAGGACCAGATCCCGGTAGGTTTCTGGGTTACCTAAACCGTAAATGCAGGAAACACTGGCTACAATAATTACATCCCGCCGCTCCAACAGCGCAGTGGTTGCTGAGTGACGCAGTTTATCAATTTCGTCGTTCAGTGATGAATCCTTTTCAATATAGGTATCGGTATGGGGAATGTAGGCCTCGGGCTGGTAGTAATCAAAGTAACTAACGAAATATTCAACGGAGTTTTCCGGGAAAAATTCTTTCATCTCACTACACAGCTGGGCTGCCAGGGTTTTGTTGGGTGCTAATATTAAGGTGGGGCGCTTAACCTCTTGAATGATGTTGGCCATGGTAAAGGTTTTCCCTGTACCGGTGGCCCCCAATAGTACCTGGTGTCTCAAGCCCTTATCAATGCCTGCCACCAGTTTTTCAATGGCCCTGGGCTGATCGCCCCGGGGGCTAAAGTCAGACTTCAACTTAAATTCCAAGGAGTTCACCTACTTTCTATCCATCTAATATTATACCAAATAGGTCAATATTAGAAACCTGGCAGCAATGGGGGATTTTAGCCAGGGGGCTTAGGGGTATTCCTTGGGGGTCAGACCCCCGTTGGTTTCCTTAACTCACAGCCCATGGCCCACGGCTGAGGGCTAGACCCTTAAGAATTACCCTTAAGCTTATGGTACTCTTCCTGTACCATTTGAAAGTCCTCCCAGACTGGTCGCCTTCTGTTGGGGTCCCGCAGCACTGCTGCTGGGTGGTAGGTGGCGATAATCTTGATGCCGCTCTGGCTTTCCAGCCACTGCCCGCGCATTTTAGTAATGCGGGCATCGGGGCCAATTAGGTTTTGTAAAGCGGTGTTACCCAACAGCACAATAATTTGTGGCTGGATTAATTCAATTTGACGATACAAATAGGGTAGGCAGGCCTTGGCCTCCACCCGGTTGGGTACCCGGTTGTTGGGTGGGCGGCATTTAACTATATTGGCAATGTAGACGTCTTCCCTGGTAAGGTCGATGGCCGCCAGTATCCGGTCCAGCAGTTGTCCGGCCCGTCCCACAAAGGGCACTCCCTGTTCATCCTCGTCCTTGCCAGGCCCTTCACCAATTAACATTAATTTAGCCTTAGGATTCCCCACACCGAAGACAAGTTTGTTGCGGCCCTCGGATAGGCCACAACGGGTACAATTTTGCATATCCTTTGCCAGTTGTTCTAAAGACATAAAAGACCTCCTGTAGTAGTTGGACAGTTGGACAGTTGGTTAGGGGTTAGGTGGTAGAGCTTGTTTTATGATAGAATACATTCCCCCGGTTGACAACCTTGTAGCCTGTGGTTAATTTAAGTTTTTATTTCCAACAATGCATATTTTGCCTTTGGTTTGCCAAACTATAGGTAAACACGTAGCTGTATTGATGGCTATGGATTGAATAAGGAGGAAGCGCACATGCTGGATTTATCAAAGGCTAATACTAGTTGGGATAACTGGAAAAAATACCTGGGACAGGCCATGGAGTTTGCTGAAGAATTGGGTATCTCCCGGGATAAAGTACAGCATTATGCCATGACTGCCGGGTCTATTTTAGCTGACAATGTTCAGCCGGCTAACCCTGAGCAAAAGGCCCTTAAGGAGCTATGGGATGTGGCAGATAAGGATGAACAAGCGGTTATCGCCCGTCTGATGACCAAACTAGCCAGCCGTTCCCGCTA
Source organism: Desulforamulus reducens MI-1 (assembly GCF_000016165.1). Classification (GTDB taxonomy): domain Bacteria; phylum Bacillota; class Desulfotomaculia; order Desulfotomaculales; family Desulfotomaculaceae; genus Desulfotomaculum; species Desulfotomaculum reducens. Next base: position 3,333,997 of record NC_009253.1, read on the forward strand.
AATTTTTAAGGGAGTGCCGCAACTACTTTAGTAGCAGTGACACTCCCTTAAATTTTTCACCGGGGAGTTGGGCAGTTGGAAGGTTGGAAGGTTGGAAGGTTGGATAGTAGTTGTTGATTTGGCTCATGGCTAAAAGTTGCACTGCCACACTAGAAGTCAGACACCTGGGGTTAACTTGAAGAGCAAATCCCCCAGGGTTACCTTTTTTCACCGGGGAGTCAGACCCCTCAGACTGCCGGGCTTTGGGGGCGGGGTCAGACCCCCTGGGCTTGACAAACTTTCCAGGGCTTGACTAAGCTCCCAAACTTTCCAACTGTCCAACTTTCCAACTGTCCAACTTTCCAACTCAAGATCATTTCCTATGCCTAGCAATACGGTTGTTGAACCACCTGCGCAGGGGACCGTTGGTGGATAGCTCCATGAAGGTTTCTTCATTACCCTCGGGAACCGGCAACACACCCAGCATATCCTTTTCTTTGAATTCAATGCCCTCTCGGTATACTTTTTTTTGGGCCATTGAGTAGTAGGTAATCTGTACCTGGTGATAAACACCCAAGGCAAATTCTAACCCCTGACGGCTTCCCACTGTCATGCCGTTTACTTCCTTGATAATATCCCCGGAACGAATTCCCGCCTGCCAGGCAGGATAGCCCGGAATCACATCCAGTATCTTAACCCCTTGATCCACAGGCTTATAGATGGCGTTGGTGGCCTCCAGACGCCTGCCCAGGTAGATCACCATTTCATGCCCCAGTGGCGAAAATAGTGCCGCTGCAACCCCCACCAGAGGGTAGCGATCAGTCAAAACCGCCAGTGCCAACAAAATCACACTGTATAAACCCAGAAATACTGCCGATATCCTGCCCTTTTGCTTAGGAGTACGGGCCACGGCCAGGTCTCCATAGCCCAGTCCTGCCACCACCGGCATAAGGGAATAGATCACATTATCTACATTTGCCCCCATGTCCCCTTTAATTAAAGGCCACCACTGGGGCATGTGGATGCCCCCGGCAGCACCACTGGTTTGACCCACAATAACCATAACCACCAGGGGTATGGGCCAGAATTTTTGCAGGGCAAACCCCCCTACAACCTTGCCTTCTGCATTCCGAATAAAGACAGGCATGGCCCCCAAATGACCACTGACCAGAATAAGAACTGCTTCCGCAAAATGCAGAATGGCCACCAGGCCCAAAAGCTGAGGTATGCTAACCTCCGGCCAACCTAAGGCGATGGAACTCAAGGCCAAAAGGCCACCGGCATAGGCAAAGCATAAAAATCTGGCGTCAATAAACATTAGCAGAATGGCCAAGGGCCAGAGATAGATTAACCCGGAATCGGACAGTGTCAAGCCGACGAATACCATGATGTAACTGGCCAAAACCCCACCCAGCAAGCCAAATAGGGTGGCGGCCAAAACATCTCGCCAGACACCCCGTGGCTTCAAACCAAAGAATTTTTCCTTTGCCCTTCCCATACGGTAATATTGCAGGGCCACAATAGCCACCACCAGAAGAAATAACTCTAGAATCTGGGGTTCCATAAAAACTGCCCCTAGGGTCTGAAACAAAATCGGTGTTATATCGGTAAAGGGAAACATGGTAAACACCTACTTTTTTAGCCTTCAGCCATCAGCTTTTTTTGCATGCTATAATTTGGGGTCATTTGGCCTTGGGTTTTTACTCACAGCTCATGGCCCATGGCCTGACCCATAAGAAATACCCCTAAGGCTAACGGCTGACGGCTATTCTATTGATGTATCTTGTCTCGAATTATTTTAATGGCTGTTTCCAACTGTTTATCTTGTTTAGCATGGATTTCCTGTTCTATAACCACGTGGGGGGCAATCCCCTTTTTGTGGATATCATTTTTATTCGGCGTTAAATAACGGGCTGTGGTTAGTTTAAGCCCGGCACCGTTATCCAGCGGGAAAACTGTTTGGACAATGCCTTTACCAAAGGTCTTGGTCCCCACTAGGGTTCCTACACCTGCATCCTTAATGGCGCCGGCCAGAATTTCCGAAGCACTGGCACTTCCTTTGTTAACCAACACCACCAGGGGCATATTCAATTGATCTGGCTCAGCATCAAAGGTGTAATCCTTACCAATTCGGTAGTCAATATGCACGATGGGTCCTTTGCCCAAAAACTGGTCGGCAACTTTAATGGCCGAATTCAGTTCCCCGCCGGGGTTATCCCGCAGGTCCAGCACCAGTCCTGCCATGTTTTGCTCCCGCAGTTCAGCAATGGTCCTCACCATTTCTTCTCCGGTATTTTCGGTAAACTGGCCGATCACGATATAGCCCACGTTGTTTTCATCGGGAACCATCCGACCTTCTACAGTGGGTACGCTAATTTCTTCCCGTGTTAATTGAACTGGAAAAGGTTTTTCATCTCCCTCCCGCAGGATGGTTAACTCCACTTTGGATCCTACGGGACCCCGCATAAGGTTAACCGCTGTATCGGTATCCATATCCTTGGCCTGCTTGTCGTCAATGGCAATGATGATATCGCCGGCTCGAATATCCTTTTCCGCTGCCGGTGTATTGGGGAAGGGTTTAACTACCGTTAGGTAATGGTCCTTCATCCCCACCAGGATACCGATGCCGCCGAAGGAACCTCGAATTTGTTCCTGCAAAGCAGAGTAGGTTTTCTTATCCAGGTACGCAGAGTATGGGTCATTCAGGGACTCCACCACCCCTTTAATGGCCCCTTCCACCAGTTTTTCCGGCGTCACTTCAAATAAATACTGGCCTTTAACCAGGGTTACCACTTTGATTAAATTACCCATCCCCTTATAGTTTGCTGCCAGTGTACCGCCCACTAACAGTAAGATCGCAAATACCACCGAAGCTAATACAATTGTCAGCCTTCCCCAAAAGGCCAATGAATCTCTTTTCACTGTAACACCCGCCCGTCCCTTGATCTCCTTACACATGTATTATACTACAATAAAGAGGTGTTCATTACAAACATTTTCCATTTTATGGTTTCTCTCTATACTAAAGAAAAAGCCGGGCTAACCCAGCTTTATAAGTAATTATGGGGGCTTACCGCAGAGCCGTTCTTGCGAACCTCGAAATGCAGGTGGGGCCCTGTGGACATACCCGTGCTTCCTACCTGTGCAATGGTGGACCCTTTGGTAACAACCTGTCCTTTACTCACCAGTTGGGCTGACAGGTGACCATAGAGACTCACCACATCACCACCGTGGTCAATCATAACAACTTTCCCGTAGCCGGTCATGGTGCCGGAATAAATCACGGTACCATCTGCCGGAGCAATGACGGAGGTCCCGGTGGGAGCTGGTATATCAATCCCCGCGTGAAAGCGTTTTTGCTTTAAAATGGGGTGAATGCGATAGCCAAAGGGTGATGATACCCGGCTGTAGCCAGGCACCGGCCAGCTAAACACGCCCCCATTGTAGTTGCCACCCTTCTTGGCATTTTCCAGAGCAATCTGTCTCAGGATGGCATCTTCCTGGGCTTCTAAACGGTCAACTTCTTCAGCAGTCTTCTTTAAATCCTGCTCTGCTTCGTTAAGCAGACCTTTCTTTTCCTCTTGGGCCTTGGTCAGGGTTTCCTTTACATATTCCTGTTCCCTTTTCATGCTGGCTATTTGGCGGGTCCTGGTTTCCAGAACATTTTTATATTCCTCTATTTGCTGCTTTTCCTTGCTCATCCGGTCCACCAGGGTTTTATCACTTTCGATCATGCGGGTTAGGAATTCCATCCGGTTGGTAAACTCCGAAAAGCTTCCTGCATTAAGCAAGACCTCCAGGTAGCTTACTGGACCACTCTGGTACATACCCTTGACACGTTTTTTCAATTGATCATTACTTTCTTCCAACCGTTCTTCTGATTTGGCCAAATCCTTTTTGGTTTCCGCCAGCTTACTAAGGGAACTGGCCAGGGTAGCCTCTAATTCTTTAATTCTGGCTTCCTTTTGGTTAATGGATTGGTTCAAAGAAACCAGTTGTTGTGAATAATCCTTAACGGCTCGCTTCGTCTGTTTTTCCTCTGCTTTTTTCTGATTTAACTGGTTCCTAACGTTGTTTAGCTGCTGATCCAAGGTTGCTGCCATCACTGGAGTCCCAGCCAGTAGCACCAGGCCCAGGGTTAGGGCCGTCAGCCTGTGGGTCCATGTTCTTTGCACCGGTATTCCTCCAAACTTTTCTTATACTTTTAAAAATTTACGCAGTGAAACCCAACTACCCAGTGCACCAATCAGTACTCCCAGGCCAATCATACCGCCAAGGATGTACAGCATGGTATTGGGTTCATTCATTAGTTGAATAAATGGCAAAGATATTTTTAATTTTTGAATTAAGGACACATAACCCAAGTCCACCACCAATACAGCTAGAAGTCCCCCTGTTAGGCCCAGCACAATGCCCTCCATCATGAAAGGGAAACGTATAAACCAGTTGGTGGCCCCTAAAATTTTCATGATGCCGATCTCACGACGCCGGGCAAAGACAGACATGCGGATGGTGGTTGCAATGAGAAAACCTGCTGCCAGGGTTAACAGGGATAAGGTGACGGCACTGGCCAGTCGAACCCAGTGTGTCACTGTAAGGAGTTTTTCCACCACACCCTGTCCATAGCGAACCTGTTCAATGCCCTCAATTTTTTCCAAGGCCTTGGCGGTGGCCGGCACCGCTTCTGCTTTGTGGGTCTTGACCCGGAAGGCATCGGGCAGGGGGTTGCTTTCTTCCAAGGATTCTAAAATATCGGCCCGATCCCCCAAGCTCTTTTTCATCTCCTGCATGGCTTGTTCCTTGGATATATATTCTATGGAGGCTACGTCATGGTTTTCTTTGATGACCTCTTCAATTTTTTCCCGGTCCACTTTCCCTACATTTTCTTTAAGAAAGGTGGTGATCTCTACACTGCTTTCTACGGATTTTGTGAGTTTGTCCGCATTCACCACCAGCAGCAGGGACGCTCCAAGAATAATCAGGGATACGGTAACGATCCCCACGGAGGAAAGGGACAACCAGCTGTTTCTTACCAGGGAGGTAAAGGTTTCCCGAAAAAAATATTTGATGGTATTAAAGTTCACAGCGGTACACCCCGCTCTCTTCGTCACGTACAATGCTGCCACTGGTCAGGGCGATAACCCGTTTTTTCATGGTATCAACTATATCGGAATCGTGGGTTGCCATGAGGATGGTGGTACCCCTGCGATTAATATCTTGGAAGAGTTTCATGATTTCCCAGGAGGTATCGGGGTCCAGGTTACCTGTTGGTTCGTCGGCAATGATTACCAGGGGGTTGTTGACGATGGCTCTGGCAATGGCCACCCGCTGCTGTTCACCACCGGACATTTGGCTGGGCAGTAGGTTTCCTTTGTCCTTTAACCCTACCTGTTCAAGTACCTGGGGAACTGCCCTTTTTATTTCTTTGCCCGAGGCCCCGGTAATTTCCAGGGCAAAACCTACGTTTTCTGCTGCGGTTTTTTGAGGCAACAGGCGAAAGTCCTGAAAAACCATGCCAATTTTACGACGCATGTGGGGAACTTCACGTCCCTTCATGCGTAGGCAATTCTTGCCGTTAAACATAACATGGCCCCGACTGGGCAGTTCTTCACGGGTAATAAGTTTAATCATGGTTGATTTTCCTGCACCGCTGGGACCCACTAAAAACACAAATTCACCCTTTTTAATTTGAAATGTTAAATCAGAAATTGCTTTGACACCGTTGTCATATATTTTGGATACGTTGTAAAACTGTATCATTTTGACACCCTTCCAAATCAAAGATGTAGACACACACCTAATCGGGTTCGACACCTAAAAAGCAAATTCCTTTAAGATTCGGCAATTTTTCCTGGTAATAGTAGCAAATATTTTACAAAAAATGCAAAAAGAGTGCCTGTCTTATAGGCACTCTTTTGGGGTCAATTGGCCGTGAGGCTTAGGGGTAGTTCTTTTGGGTCCTTTTATTTAAACTCATGGCTCACTGCTCATAGCTCAGGGCCTGACCCCAAAGTTCTATCCCCCAAGCCCATAGCCTGACCCTATATTACTTATTCTTAGCCATGACTTTTTTAGCTGCTTCGATGATGTTGGCAGCAGTGAGGCCAAAGTATTCCAGCAGTTCTGCTGGTTTGCCGGATTCGCCAAAGGTGTCGCGGACACCAACCCGCTGCAGGGGTACGGGGAAGTGTTCCGAGAGTGTCTCGGCCACAGCACTGCCTAATCCGCCAATGATGGAATGTTCTTCGGCTGTGACCACTGCGCCACACTGCCGGGCTGCTTCCACCACTGCAAAGATATCCAGGGGCTTGATGGTATGTACGTCCAGTACCATGGCCTGTATGCCTTCCTCTGCCAGCTTTTCTGCGGCTTCCAGTGCAGCGGAAACCATGATGCCAGTGGCAATGAGAGCTACATCGCTACCCTCCCGTAGGGTGACAGCCTCGCCGGGGGTAAATTTAAAGTCTTCGCCATGGATAACTGGCACTCCTGAGCGTCCCAGGCGAATATAAACTGGTCCTTGAATTTCTGCGGCAGCCCGAATGGCTGCGGCTGTTTCCACCGCATCTGCAGGAACAAAAACGGTCATGCCGGGCAGTGCCCTCATAATGGCGATGTCTTCGATGGACTGGTGGGAACCACCGTCCTCTCCTACGGTGACGCCGGCGTGGGTGGCTGCAATCTTAACATTTAGTTTGGGGTAGCAAATGCTGTTGCGAATTTGTTCAAAGGCTCTACCAGTGGCAAACATGGCAAAGGTGCTGGCAAAGGGAATTTTTCCGGTGGCGGCCAAACCGGCGGCAGTGGCCATCATGTTTGCTTCAGCAATACCCATGTTAAAAAAACGTTCCGGGAAGTTTTTCATGAAATCGTGGGTTTTGGTGGATTTGGATAGGTCAGCATCCAGAACAACTACGTCTTTATTTTCAGCTCCCAGGCGAACCAGTTCCTGACCGTAGGCATCCCGGGTGGCAATTTTCTTCGTCATGGTAAAACCCTCCTTCTTATACGGTAATGCTTTGGGGTCGGCCATGGGCTTTGGGCTTTTTTGCATGTATTTCTTTGGAGTTAGCTGGGTTTTAGTGGTTCTTCTCTGGGGGTCAGCCCCCCGTTGGTTTCGTTATTTCCTTTGGCTCATGGCTCATGGCCGACCCCCAAAGGTCTATCCCTCAAGCCCATGGCCTGACCCATAAGGAATACCTCTAAGCTAAGTCTTTCAAGGCTTGTTCCACTTGGTCTGGTTTGGGGGCGTTGCCGTGCCAGCCCACTTGGTTTTCCATAAAGGATACACCTTTACCTTTAATGGTCTTGGCAATGATCATGGTCGGTTTGCCCTTGGTGGCTTTGGCTTCTTCGAGGGCCTTGAGAATTTGTTCAATGTCATGTCCGTCGATTTCAATGACATGCCAGCCAAAGGCCCGCCACTTGTCGTTAAGGGGTGCCACATTCATCACAACGTCCACAGGACCGTCAATTTGCAGGTTGTTGTAGTCCAGGAAGGCCGTTAGGTTATCCAACTTGAAATGGCCAGCGGCCATGGCTGCTTCCCAAATTTGTCCTTCTTGCACTTCACCATCACCCAGCAAAGTGTAAACCCTTTGCTCTCCTCCATCCAACCGCAGGCCCATGGCCATACCAATGGCAGCGGAGAGACCTTGCCCCAGGGAGCCTGTGGACATCTCCACACCTGGCAGTTTTTTCATATCCGGGTGTCCTTGCAGACGGCTTCCCAATTTACGCAGGGTCATCAGTTCTTCTTTGGAGAAAAAGCCCTTTTCCGCCAAGGCAGCATAGAGTACCGGAGCTGCATGTCCCTTTGATAGAACAAAACGATCCCTAGCTTGCCAGTCCGGCTGATCCGGATCCACTTTCATGGTGTCAAAATAAAGTACACTGACAATATCTGCTGCGGACAGTGAGCCACCGGGGTGGCCGGAACCGGATTCACCTAACATCGTTACAATATGACGGCGAATAGCTTTAGCCCGTTCCTGTAGTTCTTGAATTCTTTGGCCCATTTTATTCCCTCCAGTTATATAAATTAACTTTGAGTTTCTAACTCTTTAAAGCCCTCTCCCAACACTTCATGGACATTGGCCAGAATGACAAAGGCAAGGGGGTCTTCCCTTTTGACAATATCCTTTAGTCTGGTCACCTGGGAACGGCCCACAACGGATATAAGTACTTCTTGTTCTGTGCCGCTGTACATTCCCTGGGCCTTCCAGGCCGTGGCACTGCGATCTAAATCTTTAATAATAGCCTGGCTGATGGTATCTGCCCGCCGGGTAATGATAATAAAGGCTTTGTCAGAACTAAAACCTTCTATTACCAGGTCGATGATCCAGGCTGTAAGGAAGATGGCAATTAAGGCATACATGGCCAGTTCCGCCGAACGAAAGACAAAACCTGCCCATATGACCACCACTCCGTCAATGATGAACAGCAGTTGACCTATATTAACCCCCATGTAGGTTCGAATAATGGCCGCCAGCAATTCGGTGCCACCGGTGGTGCCATTGAATCGAAAGACCATTCCCAAGCCAATCCCCATTAGCACACCCCCATAGAGACAGGCCAGAAGTAAATCCTCCGTCAGCAAGGGTATATAGGGTGCCAGTAAATCAATAAATAGGGATAAGGCAACGGTACCATAGATGGAATTAACCGTGTATCTCGAGCCCAGCCTTAAAAATGACCAGATAAAGAGAGGCGCGTTCATTAGTAACATCATCAGACCAACGGGTAAATTAAAAAGATGATAGAGAATGGTGGCCACACCACTCAACCCCCCGGCAGCAATCTTTGCCGGGACCAAAAAGGCATCTAGCCCAATGGCGGTTAGAATAACACCAATGGTAACGCCTAAGGTGTCCTTTATAAATCTTGCAATCATGATGAAATCCTTTCATAGGAGTCTTTAACCTAAATTTTTCAGCTTTATCATACCCCAAATACGATAATAAAACAGATTAACTTTTTTCAACTTAAAGTATTTCTCTAAAAAAATGGTACATCCTTCCGAAATATGTCAAAAAACAAATAAAAAGAGCCTCTACCCTTAGGATAGAGGCTCATAAGATTAACTACCTTGTTTCTTACCGGCCATATATTTCAGGTAGGCAGTTACAAATTGGCCAATATTTCCGTCCATCACCGCATTGACATTGCCTGTTTCTTCTCCGGTGCGATGATCCTTGGCCAGACTATAGGGGTGAAACACGTAGGAACGAATCTGGCTACCCCAGGCGATATCCTTCTGTTCTCCTCGAAGGGCCGCCATTTCATCTTCCTTCTTTTGCAGTTCCAAATCAATCAGCTTGGACTTTAGTAATTTCATGGCAGCCTGACGGTTGGTGGTTTGGGACCGCTCATTCTGGCAGGCCACCACAATGCCCGTGGGCAGGTGGGTAATACGAACCGCCGAGTCTGTCTTGTTTACGTGCTGTCCACCGGCCCCACCGGCACGGTAGGTATCAATCCTTAGATCCTCCGGACGAATATTAACTTCCACTTCGTCATCCACCAGCGGTAGAACATCCACCGATGCAAAGGAGGTGTGGCGGCGTCCCGCTGCATCAAAGGGTGAAATCCTGACCAGCCTATGGACACCCTTTTCACAACGAAGATAGCCGTAGGCATTGGGTCCGGTAACCTGGATGGTGGCACTTTTAATCCCCGCTTCATCACCGGGCAACAGATCTAAAATCTCTACTTTGTAGTTGTGGTTCTCACAATAACGGGTATACATCCGCAGGAGCATCTGGGCCCAATCCTGGGACTCGGTACCCCCGGCCCCGGGATGCAGGGACAAAATGGCATCACCCCGGTCGTAGGGGCCGGCTAGCATGATTTCCAGTTCCATCTCCTCAAGACGTCCGGTCAGAGTACTTAGTTCGGAGCTGAATTCCTCCTCCAGCAGAGGGTCCTGCTCTTCCTGACAAAGCTCCAGCATAACCTCCAGATCCTGTAAAGATGACTCCAGGGTGTTAAAGGCTGCTACCCTGTCTTTTAATCCGGCAAGTTTCTGACTAACTTTCTGGCTATATGTTAGGTCGTCCCAGAAACCATCCTTCAGCATTTCATGTTCTAGTTTCTCAATTTCCCCTTGCTGACTAGCTATGTCAAAGGGAAACCCTCAAATCTTCGATACGCTTGCCCAGTTGCTCCAGGCCACGCCTTACTTCAGCATCCATCAAATGGTATCCACCCCTTCTGGGTTTGTTCTAGGTTTACCCTAGGCATTTTTGCCGCAGCATTTTTTATATTTCTTGCCACTGCCACAGGGACAATCGTCATTTCTGCCAATTTGGTTTTCCTTGCGAATGGGTTGCTTGCCCTCTTCTTCAGCATAGCGGTTTTCCACAACCTGCCGCTGGGTTCTTTCCTGGGGAGCAGCAACATTCACTCGGAAGATGTACCGTACAACATCATCCTGAATATTGGCGATCATATTATTGAACATTTCATAGGCTTCAAATTTATATTCAATCACAGGATCTTTGCTGCCATAGGCCCTTAGACCAATGCCTTCCCGAAGTTGGTCCATGGCATCCAGGTGATCCATCCATTTTTCATCCACCAAACGCAAGAGTACAATACGCTCAATTTCACGCAGGGTTTCGGCACCCAGTTCTTCTTCTCTCTTTTGGTAAAGTGACATTGTTCTTTCCAGGAGTTCGTCCTTGAGTCCCTGCCGTCCCATTTCTTCCAGCTCCGCCGGCTCTATATTGTGGTTTGGCATATATAGACCCTCGGCGTATTCCAGTAGCCCTGCCAGATCCCATTCTTCTTCATGGACACCTTCGGGGCAGTACATATCAACGGAACGTTCCACCACAGCAGTAATGGTATCCTTAATATTTTCGGCTAAATTATGTCCGGTTAATACTTTGCGTCTTTGGGCATAAATAACTTCCCGCTGCTGGTTCATCACATCGTCATAATCCAAGACGTGCTTACGAATACTGAAGTTGCGGCTTTCTACTCGTTTCTGGGCCGTCTCAATGGATTTTGTGATTAAAGCATTTTCAATGGGCACATCTTCTTCCATGCCCAGGCGGTCCATTAATCCCGCAATGTTATCCGAACCAAAGAGGCGCATCAGGTCGTCTTCTAAAGCGATATAGAACTGACTGGAACCAGGGTCCCCCTGACGGCCTGCACGACCCCGCAGCTGGTTATCAATACGGCGGCTTTCGTGGCGCTCGGTACCGATGATATGCAAGCCACCTTTTTCCATCACCTTGGCTCGCTCTTCGTTACACAGAGCCATATATTTTTCCACAATCTGTTGATACTCTGCGGGGGCATTTTCCTCAGTGATACCCTTTTTGCGCATTTCTGCCCGGGCAAATACTTCCGGGTTACCGCCTAGCAAAATATCGGTACCACGGCCAGCCATGTTGGTGGCAATGGTTACTGCCTTAAACCGACCGGCCTGGGCAATAATCTCCGCTTCCTTATCATGGTGCTTGGCGTTTAATACCTGATGGGGTACGCCCCTTCTCTTAAGCAGGCTGCTTAACAGTTCAGATTTAGCAATGGAGATGGTTCCCACCAGAACCGGTTGACCAGTTTCATGGCGTTGTACAACATCTTCCACCACCGCCCGGAATTTAGCCATCTCGGTTTTGTAAACCAAATCTGCTAAGTCTTTCCTAATAGTTGGTTTGTTGGTGGGAATAACCACCACATCTAAACCATAGATTTTACGGAATTCTTCCTCTTCGGTCAGGGCTGTACCGGTCATACCGGCAATCTTATTGTACATACGGAAATAGTTCTGGAAGGTGATGGTGGCCAGGGTCTGGGACTCTTTTTCTATTTTCACACCTTCCTTGGCCTCAATGGCCTGGTGTAAACCGTCGCTGTAGCGGCGGCCAAACATAAGACGGCCAGTAAATTCATCAACGATGACCACCTCACCATCTCTTACCACATAGTCTCTATCTCTGTGCATAAGACCATGGGCCTTCAGGGACTGGTTGAGGTGATGGTTAATTTCCATATTTGCTTCATCATATAGGTTTTCAATACCCAGCAATTTTTCCGCTTTACTAACCCCTTCTTCTGTCAGCAAAACATTATGGGCCTTTTCATCAACGGTGTAATCCACTTCTCTGACTAACTTGGGTACAATCTTTGCCATGGTATAGTAAAGATGGGTGGGCTTGTCGGCTACCCCTGAAATAATTAAAGGGGTTCGGGCCTCATCAATTAAAATACTATCCACTTCATCCACGATGGAGTAGTTTAGTTCCCGCTGCACCAATTGCTCCGGGTGCAGTGACATGTTATCCCTCAGGTAATCAAAGCCAAATTCATTGTTGGTTCCGTAGGTAATATCTGCATTATAGGCCAGGCGACGATCTTCCGGCTTTATACCGTGCACAATTAACCCCACTGACAGTCCAAGGAAACGGTATAGTTTACCCATCCATTCACTATCACGGGTGGCCAGATAGTCGTTTACGGTGATGACGTGGACACCTTTACCACTCAGTGCATTCAAATAAACCGGCAGGGTGGCCACCAGGGTTTTACCTTCACCAGTTCTCATCTCCGCAATGCGGCCCTGGTGTAAAACCATACCACCAATTAATTGAACATCGTAGTGGCGCATACCCAAAACACGTTTAGAGGCTTCGCGGCAAACGGCAAAGGCCTCGGGTAAAATATCATTCAAGGTTTTACCATTTTCTAATAGTTGTTTGAATTCGGCTGTTTTACCTTGTAGTTCTTCATCAGTCAGTTTGGCTATTTTTTCTTCCAACCCATTGATTTCTTCAACCACGCGTTGGAGTTTCTTGACTTCCCGAGCATTATCGTCGAACAGATTTTTGAAAAAATTTAGCACCGGTTAACCACCTTTCAGGTTTTCCCATTAAAATAACAGTTGTACTTATACACAGTATCTGTATAAGTTAAAGGAACCCTACGGTTCCTGACAAACACAAATTTATGGCAAAATTATTCTACCACTACCAACCATAACAAAGCAAGAAATCGCTTTTCTAGTAGACTATTCGCCCTATCAAAGATTTTTCCTCCCTTATCTAGCCTGGTAATGTTAGGTCCCTTTACCTAAAAATTATAGAAGGCACACCCTCTGGGTGTGCCCTGGTGAGCTTAAAATTCCGGCTCTATTAAGCCGTAATTACCGTCTTTTCTTTTGTAAATGACGTTGGTTTGTTCTGTTTCAGCGTTGGAGAAGACAAAGAAGTCATGGCCCAGCAGGTTCATCTGCATAATGGCTTCATCCAGTGCCATGGGCTTAATGGCAAAACGCTTGGTTTTGATGACTTGTGGGGTTTCATCTTCCATATCCTCTACCACAACTCCCAAGTCAGCAATACCTCGATTGTCACGTCGGTTAATCTTGCCTTTATAGCGTTCAATCTGGCGTTCCATTTTTTCTACAACATTATCTACCGCAGAGTACATTTCTTCGGTGGCTTCCTCGCCCCGTAGAATCATGCCATTGATTGGGATGGTAACCTCAATCTTATGTGTTTCGCCTTCGACCACAAGTGTTGCGATGGCTTCACCCATATTTTCTAAAAATCGATCTAACTTACCCAGACGTTTTTCTACATAGTCCCTTAAGGCGGGAGTCACTTGAATGTTCTTACCGCGAACTTGCACTTTCACAAGCACCACTCCTTTCGCAGTCATTGGAAGTATCTGCCTTGCTTATAGTATTCCCGAAAAGAGTTAAAAATCCTTTTAGCTGTTTCACAAAAATTTGGCAAATTTCGGGCGGCTTGATATTTAAAAAACCCCTGGTCATTGACCAGGGGTAGAAGTTTCAATCTTATGTTAACGCTTCGTAACGTTAGCAGCCTGGGGACCACGGGCACCTTCAACGATGTCGAATTCAACCTCTTGACCTTCAGCTAAGCTTTTGAAACCTTCTTCTTGGATTGCGGAAAAGTGAACGAATACGTCGCCACCTTCTTCTCTCTCAATGAAGCCATAGCCTTTTTCCGCATTGAACCATTTTACTTTGCCGAGCATTTACATTCCTCGCTTTCAAAATACTTTCAGGAGCCGCAATTGTAGACTCACATGTTAGTATATTACCCCTTTCACAATTGGCTGTCAAGGGATTCCGCCTCTGACAGTATCTGCAGGTTTGTCGAAATATTTCTTGTTGAAAACTATTTTTCTGTGGATAATGTGGATAAGTCTGTTAATAACCCATCAAATCGGAGGTTTTACTGTGGACACTGATTAACAGGCGTGTTATTTTTTGTCAATTCTTGAAATTGATTGGCACATTTTTTGTAGAAGACTTTTGGATTCCATTATTTTCCATAGAAATCTGGTGGTTGATTATTTCCGATTTGCTGTCAAAAAGATGGGTGCCAGGTTCTCAGTTCGTGAGACTGTACAAAAGATCGACCGGAGGTCGTGAAATTCCCGATAAAGAGGTTTATCTGGGAATTTCCTTATAGCCTGCTATATTATTTGCCAGCATTGGCCAGGGTAATAACATAAAGCTTTCCGGCACCCTTTTTGTGCAAGGTTTCTGCCACCTCGGCCATGGTGGAACCCGTGGTAAAGACATCATCGACGATCAAGATAGCTTTGCCCTTTATGGCCTCCGGTGTATTCACATCAAAAGCACCTCTTAAATTTTCTCTGCGTTGGTTTTTATCGAGACCCGTTTGGGGCGGGGTTTCCTTAGGTTTGGTTAATACGTTGCTCATTAAAGGCAGTTGCAAGCCCCGGGCCACTTCCCGGGCCAGCAGTTCTGCTTGATTAAAACCCCGCTGGCGCCTTCTGCCTGGCGACATGGGAATCGGCACCACAAGCTCGGCCCGTAACAGCTCCGGCTGCCTCTGCAACAGCTCCAACATCAGTTTACCCAGAAGCGGCACCAAGGTTTTTCTGCCCTTGTATTTGAGCAGGTGAATGGCGTCCCGCAGGCCCCCTTCGTAGGGTCCCACTGCCCGTGCCTGGACGAAGGGGGGCTGTCTGTGCTGACATTCTTGACAGAGAACCCCCGGGTAAGCCAAGGATCTACCACAAATTTGGCATTTAGGTTTACCTTCCCATTGGACCAGCCAATGGGAACAGGTGGGGCAAATATCCCAGTCCCCTGTACGGCCGCAAAGTTGACAACCCGGTGGAAGGGGGAAGAGTAAATTGAGCAGTGCCTCCAACAAAAAATGCATGGGCCATCGCCCCTTTTGAAAAACTTTGACCCTATTTCTGCAACCTTCTTTCATTCTCCTGCTGCTTAGGGTCCCTTTTCACATCATAAACCCAGGCCTCCATACGAGTGGTAATGGCTCTGTCAAGGTCCTGATGCAGTTTCCTCAGCATGTGCCGGCTGGTTTCTGAAAGTTGCTGCAGTACCAACCCCTTGGCTTCCTGTTGTATTTCTATAATCTGTTCTGGCTTGAGACGCCTTTCCTCATTTAAAGCCTTTAGCTTATTGACCCTGGGCATTAACGCTTTCACCGTGGCAGACACAGCTTGGTCCAGCAGTTCAAGATAAAATCCATAGTCTGGGTCCCTTTGCTTTTTGAGGTGGGCCAATGCGCTGTGCAATAGCACAGCACTCCAGCCCAATAGAATGGGGATAACTGCCAGCAGGCAATCCATCAGAAAGGCCTGTAATTCAGTGCTCATGCTATCCCTCCTTTACAGTTTGCCGGTGGTTAAATTTAGCAGCAGTAAAATCAAGGAGGTGGCCACACCCCCCAGTAGGCCCAGAAGCCACATGAGGATTTGATCCAGCCTGGCCTCTAATCTTTCCAGGGCTTCAACCTGCTGCCCCTGCCCCTCCTTCAGGTGACTCACATCCGTCTCCAAGGCCGCAACCTGCCGAGCCAGGCTAAGCTCAAGGGTCATAGAGAGTCCCTCCTTTCGGGTATTACCTTTGGGGTCTATCCGTCAGCCTTCAGCTTTTAGCCTTTAGCTTTCTGCTTTCCACTTTCTGCTTTGGGCGGGGTTTTACCCCCGCCCCTTGCTTTAAATCAGATCTATTTCAGCCACGTCACGGCTAACTATTCTGGCACTGGCTACGCCAACTAGGCTGCCCCCCGAGCTGGTGAAAACATCCTTAGCCACTACTTGGTCCATAACCGTCTTAACCTCAGCCTCGGTTAGGTTTTCCTTGGGGTCAACAACCCTGAGGGTTACCTTGCCGCCGGTGGCATTGACAAAGGTTAATTCCAGTGTTTTACTCATGGTTTATTCCTCCTTATTGGTTAATTAGTTGGGCATCGTCCACCCGGTAGACCGCTAACATGGGGCTATTCTGCAGGCTATTCAGAGCAGCAGCCACATCGTGGATGTCTTGATCGGTGGCGGTGACTTTCACCTTTGAGAAGGTCTTGTTAACATAAACAGGGTCACCATTGTTATTAACGCCCTTTTGATAGCGCAGCTTCATGCTGCAAGAATAGGGTTCCTTTACCACTGCCATTGCCATTCCTCCTTAATTTTAGGGCCGGCCCCTTTGGTTTAGCGCTTGATGTTATTCTAAGGGTATTCTTCTAAAAAGAAAAAAGCCGACTTGGCCAGGGTTGATCTTTTAATTGCCTCAACCTGAATCAAGTCGGATATACCAGGAAATAAAAAACACCAACTTGTTACAAGTCGGTGTTCTACTTCATTGAACTACGTTGTTTTTAGCACTGGTAATTTTGAATTTCATTTGCTTGATAAGCTGGCTGTAGGCAATGGAGCGATCTCGCCCCAACTCCTTGGCCCTGGCTACAGCCTTTTCCGCCCCTTGAAAAAGTTTATCCGGATCCGAGGCGTCCTGGGGAAAGACCGCCACACCAATGGATACCGTAACCATAACCTGGGCCCTGGCACCTTCTGGCATCAACCGGCGGTCCCTGACTTCGATTCTTATTTTTTCTGCCAGTTGCAACGCCTCGGGGGTAGCCAAACCCATGGCTAACACGGCCAATTCGCCGCCCCCGTAACGGCATAGAATATCAGAGGGCGGGGTGACATCCCGCAAAACTGAGGCCACCATTTGAATAACCCCATCCCCTGCGGCATGACCGTAATGTGCCTGAAAGCGGCGCAGGTTATCAATATCCACCAGCAGGAGCGCTCCCAGCGTCCCTTCGGCATTGGCTTTTACCATTTCCTTGACCACCAGTTGGTAAAACTGTCGGTGGTGCAGAAAATTAGTGAGGCGATCTGTGACGGACAGATACTTTATTTTATCCAACAACATGCCATGGGCTAGTACGATACCGGCTTGCCCACCAATGATGTCTAACATTTGCAAGTGTTTCTCTTCGTAGGCATAGGGCCGCATTTCTCCTAAAATCAAAACTCCGGTCACTTCCCCCTGGGACAATAGGGGTGTGATTAACAAGGAGCGAAATTTTCCAAAGGGTCCTGCATCTACGGCAGGGATTTCCCTTATATCATCCACCAGGAGGGATTCTTTACTTTGTACAGCCTGTCCCACTAATCCTTCACCCGGTGTTAGCACAAGATTGCGTGTTTCTTCCAGAGCTGCTCCCTGGGCTGCTCCGGGCAAAAACAACTGACGTTCCTGGGACCAGATTAGAATAAGTGCTGTATGATAGTCAGCCATACGTCGAGCTTCTTGCAGTATTTGATCAAAGAACTCCTCCTGTTGATATCTGCCCCGCAGTCCCTTGGCCACTTGAAAAAGGGCGGTCAATTCCCGGTTGGATTCCTCCAACTGTACATATTTTTTCAGTAGGATCTGAGCCGCCAGTACCGGCAGAAAGAATAACAGGGCCCATTTGGTGCCGCTGGTTAAATATAGCTTAGCCATTAAGGCACCGTAGGGAGCCGTTAAGAGGTAGGTATAACTGTCCCAGCGCAGGGCATCCCAACCAAAGAGTCCCGGGTGATCCCGGCAACCGGGCAACAGATAAAGGTAGACCAGTAAATGGTTGACCCCGAAATATACCAGTGTGTAGAGAAATATGGGCAAAACCTCACCGTTTGTCAGACTAAAGGCAATGTCCGCAACGGCCGCTGCCAAAACATGTTGGGCACCGTTAAACAAGGTTGTTCTTAGGGGATTGCCTCGATTGGCAATGCCCAGGCCAATGACTGAAATAAGCCCCGTAACCCAGACCGTGGCTACTCCCCCGCCAATTAATTGAGCAGCAAGGACAATAACAAATCCTCCGGAAAGATAGCCCTGGGAAAAGGGCACCGCCACCCATTCAGCTAATATTCCCAGAACGATAAGAATAGCCAGGGTATCAATCTGGTCAAAGTTAAGCTGTGGAAAAACTATCCACAGCCAGCCGCCGCCCAGGATAATGATTGTCCATGTATATAGTAAACCAAGACTTCCTTGTCTTGAAATAATAACCACCCCCCTTACCTTCGTTGAGCATTCGACAGTAAATGGTAATTTACCTCCAGCCCTGGCATAAAAATACACGAAAAACCTTGTCAGCCTGCAGACCCTGGGGAAGCTTTCTTAAATCAACTAACCATACCAGAGCATTGTGGCAATACAGCAAACCCGTTTGCAAGGCCTGCTCGCCCCTTGCTTCCCCTGCAGGCTGTTCTTTTTCCAGGGTGATTAATCGAAAGGAGTATTTTTGTTGCAGCTTGCCTAGGATCTCTGTGGTATCATCTTTGGATCCATCATCCACTACCACAAGCTCCAATTCTACCCATTGCTGTTTCCGCCAGTTATCCATTTTTCGAATCAGATACTCCACATCCGGAGCCCGATCTTGGAGAACCACCAGTAAACTCACCGGCGGACCTGGTTCATAAATGAAGAACCGTAACAGGTCCTGAACCAGGTAGTAAACCCCGTAGCAGGCCAGTACTAAAATAACCATGTAACCCATCACTGACCACATAAAAACACCCCCTGTATCCTAGAGTATGTTTGGACCAACCCAGGGGGTGCGGGTATTTTCAACATTTTTTACTGGGGTGTAACCCACGCAACAGCAACTAACACGAGTAAATGAAAGGTTTGGTCATTCATGATTCTTAACCAAAGGATATCCGGAGATTTGTTGATATTTGTAATCCACCAGTTGGTAAGGGTCCTTTTATCCAAAATAAGATGGGAGATAAAAATTACGGCAACACCGCTGAGTTTTATACCTCCGACGGGCAGGGAAAATACGAAGACTGCCCCGGTGTATACAAGGCTATGCAACACCAACGCCAGGGTCTGACTACCTTTATTTTCAGCCATCCAACGGGTTTGCAGTAAATAGTCTCCTACCAAATGCCCCATCAGCAACCACTCAAATAAATTCATAGGATTACTCCTTTTTCATTTCTGTTAAAAATATTTCTGCCAGTTGGGGATCAAACTGGCTGCCGGCACAGCGTTTTATTTCCTGTAACGCTAATTTCACCGGTAACCCCTTGCGATATGGTCTGTCTGTTACCATGGCGTCAAAGGTATCAGCAATGGCCATAATACGTGCAGCAAGGGGGATTTCTTCTCTTTGCAATCCCTGAGGGTATCCCTTGCCGTCATATCGTTCGTGATGACAGGCGGCTCCCTGGGATATCTCCTGAACCAAATAGTTAGGCTCAATCTGTTGTAGAATATTTTGCCCAATGGTGGTATGGGTCTTCATAATTATAAATTCCTCATTATCCAGTGGCGATTCTTTTAGCAGTATATGGTCTCTAATACCAATCTTCCCAATATCATGCAGAAAAGCAGCTCTTTCTAATAATTCTAAATCCTGTTCAGGAAGTCCCAGGGCTTTTCCCATCATCAGGCTATACTGGCTAACTCGCTCTGAATGACCTCGAGTATAGGGGTCCCGGGCATCAATGGCCGAGGCTAAGGCCACCAGAAAACTCTTAAACATGGTCTTTAAGTCTGTATAAAGACGACTGTTTTCCACAGCCATACCAATAACTCCAGCCAGGGCTTCGCATAAGCTTAAATCATCCTCATCGAATAGTTGACCATCGAGCTTATTAACCAGTTGCAGACACCCAATACAGGAAGTTTGGGTTATTAGTGGTACACAAAGCAAAGAGCGGGTAATAAAACCGGTGGACTGGTCAAATCGTTGGGACCAGCGGGAATCTTTAAGAACATCACTGACCATTTGGGACTGACCATTGGCGGTTACCCAGCCGGCCATCCCTTCGCCTATCTTTAGTTTTAAGCCTTTCAGCCCATCTGCCTTGGGACCCCTTGCTAAAACCGGTTGGATAAATTCATTGGTCTGGTTATCGTTTAACCAGAGGGTACCTGCCTCTGCATGGACTGCTTTCATCGCTTCAGTAAGGGCCATGTCCAGTACTTCTTCCAGATCAAGAGATGTATGAAGGATTCTTGTAATTTCCCAGAGGGCTTCTAAATGATACCATCTTTTCTTTTTTACCTTATCACTCATTTGCTATCCTCATTCCCTTGAATTTTTTATATTTTAAATATTTTAACTGAATGAACAAGGAAAAAGAACTAAGCTACCAGAATATTTTGTTTATTTTTAGTGATTTGTATTTTGGGAGTGAATAACATGAACTTTTCTCAAAGATTATTACAGCTTGGTCTTAAGCATAAGTTGTTAATTCCGATCATCTTACTTATTGTCATAGAATTAGCTATAACTATGGGTATCTTCTCCCGTCCGGAAATGGATATTTATGATGCCTGGTTTCGTTTTAAAGGGCGGCAAAACCCTGGCAATCAAATTGTCATTGTGGCCATTGATGAGTCCTCCATTAATAGAATTGGCCCCCTGGCCTGGCCCAGGTCGGTGCACGCTGAGCTTCTGGAAAGGTTAAGGGAGGCCAAGGTGGTTGGTTTTGATATGGTGTTTGACTCACTCAGTAATCCTGCTGAAGACCAAGCCTTTGCCGAAGCAATTAAGAAACATGGCAGAGTGGTGCTGGCCAGTACCTTCTCTTTTATGAAAGATGATACCGACCAAGTAGAGCAAAGGCTGTTAACACCTCAGCAAAATTTCTTGTCAGCCGGTTTAGCCGGCTTAGGGTTTGCCAATACTCCCACCGATCCAGATCAGGTGGTAAGAAGAATCACTCTGGTTGACATAAACACCTTCGATATCCCCTTTCCTTCCTTTGGTCTGGCTGTGGCCCTGGTTGCCGAAGGCATTGACCCCCGAAATATAACACTTTCTAAGGATCATCTTCTGGTTGGTAAAAAAATGATACCCATTGACAGTGCTAACCGAGCCCTAGCAAATTTCTGGGGTCCCCGGGAAACCTTTAAAACCATTGGTTATGCCGATGTATTAGAGGGAAGAGTTCCCACCAGCTTTTTTAAAGATAAGATCGTTCTTATTGGAGATACCACCGCCATGGGCCACGATGAGTTGTCAACACCTTATACCACAACCAACATGGTATTAAGCGGTGCCTTGCCAACCCCGGGTGTAGAGATCCATGCCTCCGCGGTAAACAGTTTTATTTTGAATGGTTGGTTCCGCCAAGTGCCCCCCTATGTTAATTTTATTTTTCTTGTCTTGGCGGGCTTAACAACTTCTATTATGGTTTCCGGTGGTGGACCTTGGAAGGGTTTAGTGGGCACCCTGTTTTTAGTTACCCTAAGTATGGGCATTGTCTTTGCCCTCTGGCAATCCCATTGGTGGTTGAATTTGGCCGCCCCGGTTACCCTTATTTTTTTGACCTATGCTGTGACCACCGCTACGGAGTTTCTTCAAGCGGAAATGGCCCGTCGCAAAACAAAGGCTATATTCAGTCGGTATCTTTCTCCCGATGTGGTGAATGAGTTAATACAAAACAACGATAGCCTTTCCCTGGGAGGTAAGCGCCAGGATCTTACCATTATGTTCTGTGATATCCGAGGCTTTACAGCCTACAGTGAAGGTAAGCCTCCGGAAGAGGTTGTAAACCGATTAAATGAATACCTGACAGCCATTACCCGAGTTGTTTTTAACCATGGAGGTATGCTGGATAAGTACCTGGGTGATGGCTTGATGGCAATTTTTGGGGCACCCATTTTTTATGAGGATCATATTGAGAGGGCTATCCTGGCTGCGGTGGAAATCCAAGAAGCCATTGAAATGCTGAACCAGAAATGGGCCGAACAGGGTGCCCCGCCGTTAAATGTGGGGGTTGGCATCAATTCCGGCAGTGTCCTAGTCGGTAATGTGGGTAGTCCCGAACGCATGGATTATACCGTCATTGGTGAAGATGTAAATCTAGCCTCCCGGGTGGAAGGGTTGACGAAAAATTTTGGTGCTTTGATTGTTATCAGTGAGCGTTCGGTGCAGCAACTGCCCGATACCTGTGGACTGAAATCATCCTTGAGATTTCTAGGCCAAGCTGAGGTGAAAGGTTTTAGTCACCCTGTGGGGGTCTATACCATTGAAAAGTAGAAAATTAGGGGGCCTCCCATTGCTGGGAAGCCTCCTTTTTACGGTCTTATTGTATTTGCTCATATAGCCGGTGCAGCATTACAATTGCCTGGGCCCGGGTGGCATTGGCCCTGGGCTGAAAGGTTCCGTTCGGATAACCACCAATTAGACTAAGCTGGGCTGACTGGGATACTCCTGCCACCGCCCAAGGGGAAACCATACCTTTATCAGAGAAGGTTAACTCTAAAGAAGAGGGTATCGTTTTCCCTTTCTCTTCCATAGCACGAACCAGCATCACAGCCATTTGCTCCCGGGTAATATTCTCGTTGGGGGCAATTTTATCTGCGGTTACACCTTTAACTAGACCTGCTTGATAAGCCGCGGCCAGCGGTACATAGTACCAGTCTCCGGCTTTTACATCTGTAAAATTCAGGGCTGTATTGGACTGGGGCACATCAAGAATACGGACCAGGAACGCAGCAAATTGCGCTCTGGTTATGTTGGCCTCGGGGGCAAACACTCCATTGCCAACTCCACCGACAAATCCTTTGTCTGCCATAAACTCGATATCAGCTCTGGCCCAGTGATTGGCAATATCCTTAAAGACAGTTGTTTGTACCTGTTTCACTTCTATAACAGCATATTTACTGAGATGGTTGGTTTCAAAGGTAATGGTACCCGTAACAGGATTATATTGGCCAGCTATATTCTGCCAGGTCTTTGTCTGTTCATTATAGTAGCCGACGGTCAACCGTCCCTCCGCAGCTTGGCCCCTGGCACTTTGCGGCACTGGCAGGCTTACTTGAATTTTACCATTGAACTGTTTGATATTCTTTTGGCTGCCATCTTTTAAAACAACACAGGCTGAAAGTTCGAATACTTCACCGGCAATATTGAAGAGTCCACCCCGATTTGCCTGGGCAATGGCTTCCTTTGCCTCATCTCTGTCCACTGGTGCAGCAGTAAACTGTACCTGATTCAATTCCCCCGAAGATAATTGGGGAACCTTTAGGGAACCGGGTGCAAAGGCCATGGTTATATTGTTGACCTTTGTTTCCAGCGGTTTGCCTGTAC
The DNA here is from genome assembly GCF_000016165.1 of Desulforamulus reducens MI-1. Classification (GTDB taxonomy): domain Bacteria; phylum Bacillota; class Desulfotomaculia; order Desulfotomaculales; family Desulfotomaculaceae; genus Desulfotomaculum; species Desulfotomaculum reducens. The sequence goes on from NC_009253.1 coordinate 3,357,357, forward strand.
CCTGAATGTCTTTCCATTGGTCAAAGGATAAAGCTAAGTGGCTCTCCCCAGCAGGGACCTGAACCGTTACCTTGCCTGTGTTGGCAGACTGGCTGATGGCAGCTTGAAGGACTTTATCACTGATGGTATTTAAAGGTTGCTTAGTTTGTGGAGCACTGCCCCCTCCACCAGATACTCCGCCACCAGCCGGTGGTGTTACAGAGGCCTGATTAATAGTTAGAGAAAAACTTTGTGTAGCCTTTGTATTTAGTTTATCCGTTACCGTCACTGAAAAATTATATTCCCCGGTCGACGTGGGTGTACCGGTTATTACACCGTTGTTTGAAAGGGTTAAACCGTCTGGTAATTTACCTGCTGTTATGGCAAAGGAATAAGGTGTTGCCCCGCCGGATACAACAAAACTATAGGAATATGGCTGACCTTTTGTCCCGGATAGTGTATCGCTATTAAATATTAATGGAGATGGGTTAACCGGAGGGTCTGTTAAATTTACTATCAGGTTAACTTCTTGACAATCGTCGCTTTTCCAGGCAATTGTTTGTTGACATTCGGTCCCATTAACACGAAAATGTACTGTCTTACCAACAAAGTCTCCCTGTACAACCAATTTGGTCCCTGTACCAGTTGATCCAAACATACCATTATCGATGTTTATCGAACCACACACATCCCCGTCAACAACTGCTTCAACCACACCGGATATAACTGGGTTGCCTGTGGCAGTTTTTACACTCCCCCAATAGAGCGCCGGTAAAGGCGGTAGGGAATCGGCTGCTAAGGCCGACACCCCACATTGGAGAAGCATGACAATGACAGCAACTAGGCAAAAGACCCTTTGCACATGCTTCACTCTTACGCCCCCCCTAAGGTTATGACCTAAACTCTTTATAATGATAATCATAAACCGGTGTGGAACTAAAACCGGCTAACTCACCATTTTCCTTCATGTATACCCAATAACCCCGTCCGGCTTCCATGTATTTGGTTTGATTACCAATCAGGCCGCTTAAGAGCAGTTCTAAATCGCCCACTAAACCGATATTGGGTGGTATATAGGTCCATGCTTCCTGACTAACCAGTGAAGGACTGACTACCTGAGCATACTTATCCTTTATACTGATTAACACTTTGTAAGCAGGCATCACACCATATTCATAATAGTCTTGTATGGCTGCCCCTGCTCCCCCTGCTGCCTCTTTACTGACAGCGTTTTGATAGCTATCCCAATCTTCGTCTTCTAATGAAATTGCCGGGCTTACAAGATTCCAGCCAGTAACTAATTGACGAGTTGGTGGAGCAGATATCAGCTTTGAAGCATAGAAGTGTACCTCTGAATCACCTTTCATTTTGACAAAAACAGCCTCTTGGGGTTCAAATGTAAATTTAGGATCGGTATCAGTGGGACCGATTCCCTCCTGAATACGCCAGTCACCCGCTGCCCTTTCGTAAACCAAGAGCCATTTTCTTTGAACTTCATCATACTTGTAGGTAACTAAAATATTACTTACTTTTTCAATGGCATCCTGAATGGACTTGCGGTCATAATCAAGGGCTATGGGAGTTGAAAGTGTGTTCCAGCCACGTTCTAAGTAAGTGCAGAAATAGGGTTGTTCTTCAACCTTTACCACTACATCCCCTGTATCACCATACTGATTTCCTGCGTCTGTTGCAGAAATGCTAATAGTTCCTTCGTTTTCTGGTCCCTCTAAATACACCTGTACACCATGGCATCCTTTAGGAATGGTTACAGTTGTAACAGGTTCCGTATCTCTTTCATCTTCGTAGAAATTACCGCCATTCAGGTTAACGTTTATTTCTTTGTCAGCCCACGCCGGGTGCCCTTCTGCATCTTTTAGAAGAACGATAAAGGGTACACGCCCCTCCGGTTGTACAGCATTTTCATAGGGGAATTGAAGGGATAAATGGTCGGGCCCTATAAGATTAATGTCAAAGGTTCCTTCTCCAAAATTTGGGGCAAGGGCTTTAATCGTTGCAGCCCCGGCTCCCCTGGCAACAAAGTAAATGGTCTTTGAGCTTTCACCAGCATTAATTTGGATGTGGTCAATGGGGTAGACCGTTGCCCCATTCCAATAGTCATAATTGATATTCTCAAAGAAACTGCCATATACATCATCAGATACCGATTGCAGAGATAAGTCTAGGGTTAATGGAGTGTCCAATTTTTTTGAATTGTTAAATTCATCCAGCATGTTGATTTGCACTGGGAAGATCATTTCAGAAAGTAGGTTATTCTGTACGCCACCTTCACACTCCACTTCCCAACCTCTACCTTCATTATTGGCAATATAGAGTGGTGGCGTATGACCATAACCATATGTTGTGTAACGTTCATTATCAAGGACTTTAAGGTCGATTCTGTTGGCAACAGCAGGATCAACCATAACATCAATGAATGTTGAACAATTTGGGGTTATTTGTGTATATATGGCAACATAGTACTGATTTCTCCAGTCTGTTGCCTTGGTATCGTAATAGTAGACGTCCACACTATCGTTACCAGCCTGAATGACTGCCTCCTGAATAGGGCTCCCTTTCGATCCATCGGGGTTAATTGTGTAAAAGGCACCCGTATCGGATATTTCGTTGTAGTAGGCGTTTAGTACGGTTAATTTTACTCGTAAATCATTTGTTTGCTTAACAGGGTTGCCATATTGATCGTAGGCAGTGAATGTAAGTTTTTTAGGCGCACCGGCAGTCGTCCAAAAACGATCATAGGGTGCGCCATCGTTATTGACTAGCACCTTGGTAGCCCCCGTTGGCAGTGCTTTAATGATGGTTTGTGAAGGATTGTTGGAGTTCCATTCATATATCTGTACACTTATTTGATGTTCCCCCACTACCTCGGGGCGGTAGAATACTTCCAAACTGGAACTGCCCTGGGGAATCGTTGACGATCCATAGCAGTACCACCCGTCTGCTGAACGTTGATAAAAATTACCCATATTATTTGAAGATAAATAGACATTCACATCATGGGGAGCAAGGAAGGGATTATCCTTTGCATCCGATAATGAGAGAACTATTTTATCTCTAAGATTGACCTCTATATCTGCTGGGTAAGGTGTCAAAGTGACTTTTGGTGCTACAATGTTTAATGAATTCAGTGGAGCCCAACCCACTCCGTTTATCTGAACACCATAGGCAAAATAATAATGGTTCCCAACAATTGCAGGATTTGATAATCCCTTAATAACAAATCGCAGTTTATCTCCAGCATTAACAGAAGTACCCACTGGAATAATCAGCGTATTATTGTCCAGTTGTCCCTGGGAATCTGTTGAATATACTGTGTCATTAACGGAAACCTCAATATTATTTAATTGTATTTTGCTTAAATCGTAATAACAGTTGTCTAGATTAACATAGACTTCATCATTAACACTTAATTCTGTATCTGCAGTAATGTCTAAAAAATAGTTGGATTCCACAGTAATTGTAGGATTGTCTACTGTGACTGTGGCACTGGTGATGGCTGCTTGGGCCGGTATGGCCATTGCTAAAGTTAATAGCAAAGTCATAATCAGCCAGAGCATAGGCTTTCTGCCGCCTTTGGAGAAACCCCTCATTCTTTAGCCTCCCTTAGTTTTCTCTAATTAATTAACTTAATATGGGTTGTTTTGTCCATCAACTCCTCCCCTAAAAGATTTCCATCACTAACCACTACCTAAGTGGTAATGGCTAGTTTGGCTTAAATATTTACGATAAGATTGTGTTCTTTCACATCACCACTGATAAATGTGCAGTTCTCTGGGACCTTAACAAAGTTGCTGTATCCCGGTAACTTTAGCCAGAATTCTATTTCTGTTCCTGCCGAAATTCCCTGCACCACTAACTTAGCCGTATTACCGTAAAGATTGTCACTGTCCGTGATGAGGTTAGCTATGACCTGTCCGCCCACACGCACCTCAACCAATGTTCCCGGTGCCGCATCCACCGAGCCACCATTAACTGTAATGGTTCCATAATAGGCCGCAGGCAGCGAAGGAGTTGATCCCTGATAATTAAACTTTGTTTTATTACTGATTAAGCCGTTGGTTCGCTTAATCCAAACATCAAATTCCGAACTAGATTGTAAATTCGGTACATAGAAAATAATTTCGCTATCATTCCAGGATAAAATTCTCCCAGTGGAAATACTGGAACCACCAATAAATACTTGTCCCTTTTCACTACCAAAATGGTGCCCCTTTAGGGTTACCTGGGTATTGGGCATACCTGTGGTGGGTGAAATTGAAGTTATGCTAGGGCTATTTTCCACTACCATTACCCTAACCTCTGCCTTTAACCCCTTGGGGTTGCTAATCCCATTGGGGAGGCTTAGAATGCCTTGAAATTTATAGATCCCCAAGGTGTTCTCAGCATAGGCCGGTGTCCCTTGATCCCAGGTTATGTCTACTGTTAGGTTGTTCCCGTCACTCAGGGTAATTTGCCCCCGTTTCGGGAGCCCTACGTTCTCTAGGGATGTTCCTTTTTCAACCGTTATATCACTAAGGGTGCTTACTTCCTGAACTTGAATCCCTGGTGCAAGGACAATGACTTTTACAACAGCCTTTATTCCCTTGGGGTTACTAACACCACTGGGAATACTTAGTATACCTTCAAATTCATAGGTCCCTGACTTACTTCCATCATAGACCGGTGTTCCCTGATCCCAGGTTACTTGCACACTTTCCGAGGTTTCCTTAGTTAAGGTGACTTTCACTGTGGACGGTAATGTTATGTCAGAGAAAGGGGTTCCATAGGCTACAATAATGTTATTTATCGCTTCAACCGATTTCACTGCGGATGTGGTATCACCACCACCTCCTCCTCCGCCGCCCCCTCCACCGGTGCCGGGCGGTTGAGTTGGTGGATTAGGTGTGACCATGTCTTTTATGCTTTCGGGAACTTTACCCTGGTTCAGTGCGGTTAAGTCAGCTGCCAGCCTTTTTAAAGTAATTTGCTGCTGGGACGGCTGCTGAATTGGTTGTTGCGGCTGTTGCTGTATCGGCTGTGGTGTTGGAGTTGCCGCTGGCGGTGGTGGGGCTTGCTGCTCCATGCTGTTATCGATAGCCCGGGCCCTCTCAACAACCCACCGGGCCAGGTTAACCCACTGTCTATTTTCTTCTTGGGTCATCGGTGTCGGTGGAGCAGGTGGAGCTGTAGGTTCTGTAACTTCGGTACGCTGGCCCGGAGCCAGAGCTACTGTTTTACCTGCAGCGGTTACTTGCCCTTCCCCTTCCAGCAGGTTGGTCATGGAACGCCCATTCCTTTGTACCATGTTTTGCCAGAAGCTTCCCCGAATGGCACACACTGACCAGGGCATGTCCACCTGTACACGCACTTTCTTGTCCTGGGACTGCTGGTACCAGGGTAAATTCTGGGTTTTTGTTTCAGCTACTTGAATTTTATTTTGTTGAGCCTTTGCTACCAAATCAGACAAAATTTCTTTTAAGGCCTTTTCGTTAACTCCGGCTACCCTTGGATAACGGGCTAAACCAGTGGTATTACTCTGCTTGCTTTGATCCCCATTGGACTCATATCGAGTAGCCAGGGCCCCAAAGATATTCCCCTGTTTAAGATTCAAAGCCAACCAATCCACAGCTATTCCCTGGGTACCCCAATGGGTAATGTAGGCACGACCCCTTGTTTCTTTCATACTTAGTTCACTATTTTCTGTGATGCGTAAACCGCTACCATCAGGAAATGTGATCTCTGCTTCAGTTCCTGCAGCTGTTTTAATCACATCCCCAGATCCCACAGTGGTTGTTCCTATTACCTCAGTTGTTTTGCCGTCTCTATTTACTTCAATGACGGTCCCCTTAAGTACTTTTAAATTACCCTTTAAGTCAGTCCGGTACAGGTCAGGGTCCTGGGTAAATAACACCCCCAGAATCCTGGCCAAATCACCCCGGGTTAGCGGTGCATCGGTAAGAAACCTTTTGTTATCCGCAGATAAACCTACCATACCCGCGGCCAAGCCTATGGCGACGGGACGGGCTGCCCAGTGATTGGGTCCAATATCCTCCAGTACAGGAAGTGCTACCTGTGGATCAGGTTGTTTGGAAAGTCGTAAAAACAGCGTTACCCCTTCTGCCCTGGTAAGAACCTGATTAGGACGAAAGGTTCCATCTGGGTAACCACTTAAAAGTCCAGCCGATGCCGCTGCCTCAATACTGGGCGCTGCCCAATGGCCGGAATTTACATCCGCAAAGGTTGATGGTGCCGCCCCTGCATTTATTTTGGCTGCCCGAACTAGTAAAGCAGCCGCCTCAGCCCGGGTTAGACCGGCTGTGGGGCGAAAGGTTCCGTCCGGGAATCCTTTAATTAATCCCTGGTTAGCAAGGTAGTTAATAAATAATGCGTTATTATACTCAGCAGCGACATCTAAAAATAATGGGGTAACCTGGGATTGATTCCCCGGTACATTTGCAAAAGCTGTTAAACTGCTAATAAAAAGCAAAACTACAAGTACCACAGCTATCATGGATATTTGAGTAAATTTTTTCACAATCATTCCCTCACTTATGCCTTTTCATTTCTTTCATCCTATTTTTCAAGCTTTCTATACGATAAAATTTTCATTTTCAGGTATTTCAAACACCTCCTTATTGTGATTCAAGGTATCGTTGGTCCTATGACCAAAGTTCTAAACAATTAAACAGAAAGAATATTTTGTTAAATATTTATTTATTCCTGCTTTTTGTTACAAATGATTTTTGACATATTTTTATAACAAACATTTTAAAATACCATAAAACATAAATATAATATCGAAAGGTGATAATCTTTGTTATAAAATGTTATAAATATTTATAATACATATTTCTAAGAAAAACTTAGCTCCGCCAAGTCTTTGATGCACCCTAAAGGGCACAAGAAGACGGAACCTTAGTTTACCCTTATATAAGTCGGAAAGTTTTATACTTTCTGACTTGCTAAAAAACACTCCCATTTGTGGGAGTGTTTTTAAACCTTTTTCACTGGGGTCTTACCATCCTAAAGAAAACTGTGGTTCCTGTTGGTCCGGTTTCTATTTGAAGGATAGCATTATGCCTGGCAGCAATACTGTAACAAATTGCTAAGCCTAAACCGCTATGGTCCTTTGTACTAAAGAAAGGAGTTCCTAGCTTTTCTAGGATATCTGGCTTAATACCTGTACCTTGATCCTGTACTGATAAAATGATATTTGTATCCTCCGTATATGTTTTTATCGTGAGCGTTCCTCCGGACGACATTGCTTCTAAACCATTCTGGGATAGATTTATAATAAGTTTTTTCATGTCCTCTTCATTTAAAAGTTGGTCTGGAATAACCCCTAACTCGATTACCACATTATTTTTTGATTTACTTGCATTGGATTTGATATGAGGAGATAAGATGCGAATTATATCATTTAAATTTTTCATTTTTAAGCCCGTTGCTTTTGTGGAAGCCAGTAGCAGTGATTCAGTAATAATATCATTGGCCCTATCTAACTCCTTAATCATGATTCCCAGATTTTTTTCTAAACTGAAGCATTCCTTTTCTTTCAAAAGTATCTGAAGTAAGCCCCGCACGGTAGTCATCGGATTGCGAATTTCATGAGCAATTCCTGCAGCTATTTCTCCGGTTAGCTTTATTTTCTCTAAGTGTTTATTGTATTTTATAAATCTGCTATAGCTTTTCTTGTCTTCCTTAAGCTTAGAAATGGTAAACTCCATATCACCGTAAACCATCATTTTGAAAATTCCCTCCAAAATACATTTTTTACCTTAAATTGCAAATAATACAGTAATGTTATTTTCAATTTGAAATATTGTCAAGTATTTTATTGCAATATGAAACGTTTTATTGAATTACCATTACCCATGAATATAATTTATTCGAGGTGTATTGTGTGGGGATTTTTAGAAAAAGGATGAAAGAACTAAGGGAAGGTAAAGGCCTTACTCAGCAAGCTTTAGCTGATGCATTAAATATAGGCAAGTCCGCCATAGCTCTATATGAGACAGAGAAACGTCAGCCAGACCCGGATACTTTAAAAAAACTGGCTCAATTTTTTAATTGCAGTGTTGACTATTTGTTAGGGCTTAGCAATGAATGCCAAGGAACTATTTTCGTTCACTCAGCACTCCCCGCCTTACCTGTCGATGTAATGTCCTTCGTTTTAGATAAGAATAATCATAAGCTGATTAAAGTAATTCAGTCTATCAACGCCCAAGGTTATTCTAACAAGGTAATTGAAGAATGGTTACTTTCGCTAAGCAACACCCTTAAATTCATACATCAGGACTATCAAGTGGAAAGAAATCCAAAGTTATTAGTTCAGGAAGCAAAAGAAAATTATAAGAAATAAAATAAAAACACTCCCACACAAAGGGAGTGTTTTATTATACAAATTTATTTAAGGCCCGCTTCTGCTCGGAGGGCATCCGCTTTGTCGGTGCACTCCCAGGGGAGGTCCAGATCGGGACGGCCAAAGTGACCGTAAGCTGCAGTTTGTTTGTAGATTGGCCGACGCAGTTCCAGGGATTTGATAATGCCTGCAGGCCGCAGGTCAAAGTGACGATTAATCAGATCAATGATGACCTCGTCACTTACCGCACCAGTACCAAAGGTTTGCACCCTTACAGATACTGGGTGGGCCACACCGATGGCGTAGGCCAACTGAACTTCACATCTCTTAGCCAGACCAGCAGCAACAACGTTTTTGGCAACGTAGCGGGCAGCATAGGCAGCGGAACGGTCCACCTTTGTGGGATCTTTACCGGAGAAGGCACCACCGCCGTGACGGGCACTGCCGCCATATGTATCAACGATAATTTTACGCCCGGTAAGTCCAGCGTCTCCGTGGGGTCCACCAATAACGAAGCGTCCGGTGGGGTTAATCAGGAAACGAGTTTTGTCATCGACTAATTCAGCAGGCAGCACGTGAAGGGCCACCTTTTCAATCATATCTTTACGGATGGTCTCCAGGTCCACTTCTGGATGGTGCTGGGTGGAAATTACTACGGTGTCTATCCGTGAAGGTTTGTCACCATCGTACTCCACGGTAACCTGGGTTTTGCCATCGGGACGCAGGTAATCCACGATACCCGTCTTACGAACTTCGCTCAAACGGCGTGCCATTGTATGGGCCAGGGAAATGGGTAGGGGCATTAATTCGGGTGTTTCGTCGGTGGCGTAACCAAACATCATACCCTGGTCACCGGCGCCAATGGCTTCAATTTCCGCTTCGGTGGTTTCGCCGGTTTTTGCTTCTAAGGCTTTATCCACACCCATGGCAATATCCGGGGATTGCTCATCAATGGCAGTTAATACAGCACAGGTATCACCATCAAATCCGTATTTAGCACGGGTGTAGCCAATTTCTAAAATGGTTTCCCGAACAACTTTGGGAATATCCACATAGCACTGGCAGGAGATTTCACCACCTACCAAAACTAGGCCGGTGGTAACAAAGGTTTCGCAGGCAACTCTGGCCATGGGATCCTTGGCCAGAATAGAGTCCAATATGGCATCGGAAATTTGGTCTGCCACCTTATCCGGATGGCCTTCCGTCACCGATTCAGAAGTAAAAAGTTTTCTGCTCAATTCGATTCCCTCCCTCTATTAACTTTTCCCGCTCTCATCAGAAATAAACAAACCTCTCCAGCATGGAGAGGTTATTTTTTCCCAGCTTTCCCTCAATGACCTCATCTGTCAGGAATATTCTTCCCGCAGGACTTGGCACCTTACGTGAGGTTGCCGGGTTTCATCGGGCCAGTCCCTCCACCTCTCTTGATGAGCACAGAAACAATTAGCAAAATTGCCAGATTCATTTTAGCAAAGCAGGCACTTTGTGTCAAATAGAATCTATTCTTCTCCCTTTGGCATATCCAGGTTCTGTAAATCCACTAGCACAGCATCCTTGCCAAACTTTTTAACCTGTTCCCAGGGAATGATCATATCCCGACCGGCTCCCAGCAAGCCAAGATAACGACGGGGCGCCTGCAGTACAATGGCCAAAACTTTGCCGGTTTCAGGGTCTATATGCAAATCCTTCACCGGGCCCAGTTTAGCCCCATCGGTTAAATTAACAATATCTTTACTTGACAGTTGTGTTGCTTTTATCATCCTTGCACCTCCCTATGCAATAGTATGCAATAGGGGTTTTGTCGGTGCGCCAGCTCCTAACCCCGGGAAGGGCGGAATTTGCTTAAAAACTTTCTGGTATAGCCAGTTAGCATGGTGACTTCTTCCATTCTCAGCAGGAAAACAGCCAAGACAAAGGCCAGTAGACCCGTCGAGATAGCCGCAGCCACTTGGATGGCCAGCCCCAGGGTTCCATAGGAAGCAAAGACACCCCTTGCTGCCGAATCGACACCCCAGGCCACCACTGCCATAATAGCTGTGGCCAGGATCGTCTGGCAGAGAAATTTTACTGCACTTGCATTCCACATGCCGGGAATCCTTTTATTCAAAAACCAGGCCAACATGACAGTGTTAATTAAAGAAGCTATGGAGTTGGCCAGGGCCAGTCCCCCATGTTTTAGCGGCCCAATTAAGAGTAGGCTGAAGATCAGGTTAACAGTCACTGTGACGAACATCAATTTTACCGGCGTTCTGGTGTCTTGCTGGGCATAAAAGGCCCTGGTTAAAATAATGTTGGCTGCCTGTCCAACCAAGCCAATGGCATAAAAGAACAAAGCAATGGCGGTCATTTCCGTTGCCCTGGCACCGAACTGACCGTGTTCAAAGAGCAGTTTAATCACCGGGGTGGCCAATACCATTAAACCCACGCCGGCGGGCAGGGCAAAGAGGATAACCATACGAATGGCCCGCAACACAGTATCGGCCAGTTCTTGCTGTTTCCCCTGGGCCGCCAGGGTGGTGATGGTGGGATAAAAGGCTGTGCCTATGGCTAAAACAAAAAAGGTAATGGGCATTAGGATAATACGGTTGGCATAGTTAAGGGCAGAAATACTTCCCTCTGCCAAGCCTGAAGCTAGAATACGGTCAATGATCAGGTAAATCTGGTTTAAGGAAGTGCCAATGGCTACCGGCATGACCAGATAAAGAACCTTACGTACACCGGGGTGTTGCCAATCCATTGTAAAACGGAATTTAAAACCTACCTTTTTCAGTTTTGGCAGTTGCATAAGGGCAGCTAGAACAAACCCAAAAACCGTTCCGGCGGCCAAACCATCAATACCGTAAATGCTTCCCAGGGTCAGGGCAGATATGATAATGGTTAGGTTGGTAACACTGACACTGAGGGCGGGTATAGCAAAAACCTGGTTGGCGTTTAGCAATCCCTGAAAAACCGTAGATAGACCGTAAAATACGAGAATCGGCAGCATGATCACTGTTAAACGACTGGCTAAGCCAGCGGTTTCCGAGCTTAACCCCGGAGCAGTTAGTTTCACCAGCAGGGGTGCCGCAAAAATGCCTACCACAGTAACAATGGTAAAGATGATAATAACCATGGTGATAACGGTGTTAAATAATCGCCAGGCCTCTTCCCTTTGGCCTTTGGCAACATATTCACTGAACACCGGCACCACAACAGTGGCCAGTGCTCCAATGACAATGGCAAAGACAGCATTGGGGATGTTAAAGGCCACCACATAGGCATCCGTCACATTAGTGGCGCCAAACATGTAAGCAATGACCTGTTCCCGGACAAAACCCAGGATCCGTGAGAGCAAGTTGATGACGGCCACCACCAGGGTGGCCCGGGCAATCATTTTTCCGGTAGACAACGTAAGACCTCCTGAATACCATTTCGTTTTTGCTTTATTTTTCGTTTTACTTATTCTTTAGACACCAAAAGTAGTATATTCTACTTGCTCTCCCTATATCCTGCACCCTTCGACGCATAAGGGCAAAAAAGAAAGCCTCCAAAGATATGGAGGCTGAGTTTGTTAAACCGTAGAAACTAACGATTGTTCATCTTATACTCCAACAAGCGTACTAAAACCACTGCAACTTCGGCCCGGGTAGTTAAATCCTTGGGTGCGAATTTGCTCCCATCCTTCCCTCGCATCAGGCCCTCATTTACCATAATTGAAACAGCGTCCCTTGCCCAGGGTGCAATGGCAGGCCCGTCGTCAAACTGTCCCAACAAGTATTCTTTTTCTGTTAAAATTTCACTGCTATTAAAGCGCAGGGACCGAAGCAGCATGGCAGCCATTTGTTCCCGGGTAATGGGGTCGTTGGGTCCAAACATACCGTTCCCGTAGCCTGCCACCAGACCCATTTTTACGGCTGTGCCCACAGCACCAGCACACCAGTGATTTGACGGGACATCTTTGAATTTTACCTTCCCATCACCCTCGGTTAACCCTAAGGCCCGAACTAACATGGTGGTGAACTGACCTCTGGTAACGATCTCTCCGGGACCAAAGTTTTCAGTGGTTATGCCCTTTACCACATGCCGGGCTGCCATGATTTCGATATCATTCTTGGCCCAATGTCCTGCAATATCTTGAAAACTTCGGCTGGCTTCCATAATGGCAAAGCTTCCCGATCTGTTCGTGCTAAAGCTGGACTGTCCAGTATCGGCATTATAGTTGCTACTGATAAATTCCCACTGACGCAGCATTTCATTAAATCGGTAGGCACCGATCTTTTTTATATCAAGCCCTGCGGTGGAGCCTATGGGTGAAGTAATGGTTACTTTCGTCGGGTTTATGGATTGACTCAGGATAAGTTGGTTGCCATCGGGCCAAACAAGGGCCGACCTTATATCTACCAGTTTACCCACCGCTCGCAAATACATATTGGTATCTTGAGCCGGTAAGGATTGTTCTCCTACGGGCAACCAGGAAACTTTTACTTGCAATTGGGCTCCAATCTGCTCATTTTTTACTCTGCCGAATTCTTCTTTGGGTACTTCCAGAATAAGACCGGGAAACTTCATCTCCACCGGGCGGCTATTCTTATATAGTTCTCCGGCCATTGATGTACCAAAGGCCAGGATTACAGGCTTGTCCTTACTATTATTGTCTAAAGGGGCATTCAGTGTGACTTTCCCGGTGGTTGTGGATGTATTGATGGCTGCCCTTACCTCTTCATCGGGAATGGCTAAAGTAATATAGGGTGAACTATTGGGTAATTCTTGAATATCTATGCGCCAAATTTTCCCGCTAACAGGATTGGCGGTTAGCTTTAGCTCTGCTTCGATGGGTAATTCTGTCCACTTAATTTGGTGGTCTCCCACATAGATTTTAGCATCACTAGCCAGCTTCCAGCGGGTACCATCCTGAATAACCAGTTGGTTGGTACCTTCTTTGGACTGTAGCCGACTGGTTACTGTTGCATAAATTGCATCCATATGGCTAACTTGTCCTTGCTCATCGTAGACCCAGTATACCTCGGACCCCAAAGGGATATCCTGCCCCCGGGCATTTTGGGGGTTAGTATCGCCACCCACCAAGCGAACCTTGGTTCCGGACCCAAGGGTTACTGGTTGTCCATCTAGTAGAAGAGTTCTGTTATCTTTCATGCCCTGCAGGGTGCCATGCTCGGGTAATGTCCCATATACCAAGGCAAAGGGCTGGGGACCCTTTTCTACCTTCTGGGCAGTGACTTCAATGGTGTAGGTTTCTCCCTTTAGGGGTTGGTTGATAATAATCTCTTCAGTATTATTTAAGCGATCTCCGTCTAAATAGCCGTTTCCCCAATAAATTTCCTTACCGTCCGGGCCAGTGATTTTTAAATCTAGGTCATTGACCAAATCATTTCCCAGACCCGGTGTTTTGGGGTAATCGGTATAGGCCAGCACAGCTTTAAAGGGTTTGCCATTACTGGTAAAGGTATAGGCTAGCTTCTCACCGGTTGTTAAGCCCTTACCCTCCAGGTGCTGCAGATTGCCCTTTTCCAGTGCTATGAGGGATTTTTCCACATCTACCCTGCCAAATCCTTGATCTGATGCCGCTACCCCCGGCAGCCAGCGGGTGCCAAAAATCAGGACTGCCTTTAACCGGGCGGCACTGGGGGAATCCCCCTGTTGTACAAGGTACTGGCGCAATAACGCCAGAGAACCGGCTGTGAGGGCTGTGGACATACTGGTCCCGCTCATATAACCATAACTCTGGTTATAGATACCGATATATTTGTCCTCTGCTAAGTTTGGTTGGGTCTTTTTGGTTGACAGTATCCAGGTCCCCGGGGCCAACACTTCGGGCTTGATACGGCCATCCAAGGTACCCCGGCTGCTGAAGCCAGCCACCTGATCCGGGTTGTCGGCAGTGGTATCCACGTTGCGAATTCCTTCGGTGGACCCCACGGTGATGGCATTCTTGGCAGCTCCGGGGGAACTGACATAGGGTTTGCTGGTTTTATTGCCGTTACCTGCTGATTTGAGCACCACCATATCCGGGTGTTCCCAGACAAACTTGTCCAGACTGTAGGTGTCCCAGTCATAAATTCCGTCACTGAAGCTGGCCCCCCAGCTATTGACATGGATCCTGGGCTGCCCAGAAGCATAATAAGCATCCTTCAACAGTTCATACACCGAAGGTATATGTAAGGTTTTATCTTTATCATTATAAGTGGCTTGAAAATAAAGGCCTGCATTGGGGGCAATCCCCTTGATGCTACCCTGGGACTTAGCCCCAGAACCCACAATACTGCCGGCGATATGGGTCCCATGCCCGTTGGGATCTCCCCAGCCATCTCCGCTGAAATCCTTTACCCCCACCAGACATTCTTTTATATCCGGGTGCAGCGTTTCCATTTTACCCGTGTCCAGCCCAGAGTCCGCCACTGCAATAACCTGGCCTTGACCGGTAAGACCTGTTCCATTTTTACCTTGTAGTGCCCAGAGGGCCGGTACCCCCATGATCCCTCCAGCCAGGTTGTTTTCTAAACGATAGGTACCCGCTACCTCAGCCCAGACCGGCCAGGGCAACATAAGAAGCATTAAAAAGAAGATGAAAAAACGAAACAGGGTAGTATACCTGCCCTGATTTATCCTTCCATACAAAATATCACCTCATTAAATACACAAAGGCACACAGACAAGGAAAACTTGGCTAGCGACTGCCTTAGTTGCCCTTGTGCATGACGGAAAGTTTTATCCTTTCCAATAACCCAGAAAGGGTGCTATTCGAGTAAACTTCGACAGCACCCTTGAGAACTCCTTTATTTTTTTAACTATATAAAAATGGTTTAAGAGGTTTCTTGCTGTCATGACATTAAACTAATTCAAATCTAGCTTATTTTTAACATCCTGTTGTAGTCTTACCTTTTGTTCCAGACTGTTGGCCTCTGTATAGATTCTGAATAAGGGTTCCGTACCCGAGGCACGTATGAGAACCCAGGCCCCATCCGCAACTATCAACTTGACGCCATCCAGGGTAATTTTATCAATCACTGGCTGACCACCTAATTCAGTGGGGGAAAAATCCTTTAATTGTTCTAAAATTGCTGTTTTTTGTTGCGGTGTAGTATGAATATCGAGTCTTTCGCTAAAAAGTCTGCCAAACTCTTGGTAGATACTTTCCAGTATTGCCGTCAAACTTTTGCCATGCTGGGCCACCATTTCTGCTGCCAGTAAGCCTGCCAGGATACCATCTTTCTCCGGTATATGGCCCTTGATGGATAAACCACCGCTTTCTTCGCCACCCAGAATACAGTCTTTTTCTAAAAGATTTTGACCAATATATTTAAAGCCTACAGGTGATTCATAAATCGGTTGGTTATATTTTGCTGCCATTCTGTCCAGTAGATGAGTAGTTGCCACAGTCCTGGCCACTGGCCCTCGCCAGCCCTTTACGGTGAGAAGGTGGTAGTAAAGCAAGGGTAAAAATTGGTTCGGAGTAATGTATTCTCCGTTGGCATCGATGATGCCGAAACGATCTGCATCTCCATCCAGGGCCAATCCCAAATGGGCTTTTCCCGCGGTGACGCGTTGTTTTAGTTCCTCCAGGGACTTACCTGTGGGTTCCGGTAGAGTTCCTCCAAAGAGAGGGTCCCTATGGTTGTGGAACACCTCTAGTTCAGCACCGGCATTGCCCAGAATATGTTCCAGATAGCCAATACCTGCCCCAAACATGGGATCAATCACGATTTTAAGACCAGCTTGCCGGATGGTATCCAGATCAATGATGGTGGCTATATGCTCAATATATTCCTCAAAGGGACTGTGCATGGTACAGCCGGTGGTTGGTTTCTCCTCTGCCACCAGGGCTCCGTAACGTCCTTCGGCGGGGATCAAGGAGTAACCCTCACAGGGTTCCCCTGCCTGTAGCTTTGCGATATTCTCTTCAATCTTTTTGGTGATATGGGGCAAGGCTGGTCCGGCAGTTTCCGGTATAAACTTAAACCCGTTATAGGGCGGCGGGTTATGGCTGGCGGTTAGCATCACTGCACCGGCCGCCTGATGGAGCTTGATGGCATAGGCGGTAACAGGCGTCGGGGTAGCACCACAGCACATGTAGACCGGAATACCCTGTTTGTTAAACTCTTCCGCCACGGCTTCAGCAAACTCTTCAGCCAGGAATCGATTGTCCCGGCCTATGACAATTCCCCGCTCTCCAATAGCTTCTTCGTTTATATAGGCAGCCACTGCCCGGGCCACTAGCCTAACATTGTCAAAGGTAAAGTCCTTCGCTATAATCCCTCTCCAACCGTCTGTTCCAAAGGAAATTTTATGACTCAAGGTATCTCCTCCCAGTAGCTTTTTCATACAAAATTTATTTTATGATTTTTCCATTCTAATTATGCACATTATACCAGCAATGGAAGGTTTATGATGTCGTAATTTGGGAAATACTAGAATTAGTTAATAAGTATTGTATTAAAGGAGTATGATAGTTAATGGCCAAGGCTGTGGATATAAAGGCGCTGGCTAGTCGCAAAAAGATGTTGGAGCAATACCTAAGTAATTGCAAAGGGAAAAAAACCGCCAAGGGAAAATAACAGAGGAGGCTGAACATCAGCCCCTCTGTTATTTTTATTACCTCTTTTATTCTGATACAATTTCCTTAAGGTACTTCCTAAAATCCTCTGACAGGTCCGGCCTTTCCAGGGCAAACTCAACGGTGGCCTTTAGATATCCCAATTTGTCGCCCACATCATAACGTTTTCCTTCGAACATGCAGCCATAGATGGCTTCGGCCTGCACCAACTTTCTTAGGGCATCGGTCAATTGTATTTCACCACCGGCCCCGGGACGGGTCATGGCCAAGATATCAAAGATTCTGGGACTTAGTATATACCTTCCCATCACAGCCAACCTAGAGGGAGCCTGATCAATCTGTGGTTTTTCTATTAGGTCGTAAATGCGGCAGACATTGTCTTGCTCTGTGGTGGCCTCCACAATCCCATAACGATTCACATGCTCCTGGGGCACTTCCTGAACACCTAGAATAGAATATCGTACTTCTTCATAGAGGTTCATCATTTGCTTTAGGCAGGGTACTTTGCTCCGAATGACATCATCACCCAGCAACACTGCAAAGGGTTCATCCCCAATAAACTTGCGGGCACAATAGACGGCATGGCCTAAGCCAAGGGGTTCCTTTTGACGTATGTAATGGATATCCACCATCTCACTAATATCTTTAACCAAACCCAACAATTCATGTTTCTGTTTATGGTCCAATTGCATCTCCAATTCAAGATTCTTGTCAAAGTGGTCTTCAATGGCCCGTTTATTCCGCCCAGTTACAATTAATATATCTTCAATGCCCGAGGCCACAGCTTCTTCAATTATGTATTGAATGGTCGGGGTATCCACAATGGGCAACATTTCTTTGGGAGTTGCCTTTGTGGCAGGCAAAAACCGTACACCCAAACCCGCCGCCGGTATAATGGCTTTCCTTACTCTCATTCTTCACATTCCCCTTTAACTAATAAAAATGATTTTCTTATACCAAACAGCGGTCCCTACATTTTGGAGGACCGCTGTTGTAAATTCTGAGACACTGTAATTGTCTTGGTGGCCTTGCCAATGATGCCAATTTTGTTGGCCGCTACGATAATCACCACAGCAATAATAAGGAGCAGCAACACTGCCTGACTGGTGGAGATAACCGTTAAAAGAAATGCACTGATGCCCAGCAGTAAGTTTATGGCATAGATGGCCAACACCGTTTGTTTATGGGATAAACCCAAGGCCATCATCCGGTGATGTAAATGTTCTTTATCCGGTTGAAAAATGGGTCGGTGGCTTTGATAACGACGCAATATGGCAAAAAATACATCCAGCAAAGGAATACCCATAATCACCATGGGTACAATCACAGAGATGGCCGTGGCAGCCTTGGCCACACCCATAACCGCCAGGGTACTTAGGGCATAGCCCAGAAACATGGAACCGGTATCCCCTAGGAATATTTTGGCAGGAAAAAAATTGTACCGTAAAAAGCCCAGAATAGAAGCCGCCAGAATAACGGCCAGGACAACCACTTCCATGCCCGTCCCGCCCGGCAGAGAAGCCTGCCGCCAGGTAACAGCGGCCAGTGTAATGGCAGCAATAAAGGATGTGCCACCGGCTAATCCATCCAGACCATCGATTAAGTTAACGGCATTGGTCACAGAAATGATCCAAAAAATGGTTACGGGTATGCCCCATATGCCCAGTTGCACCATATTTCCTGTAAGGGGGTTGGTAATGAACTCAACCTGAACACCAAAGGGAATCACTGCGGCGGCTGCCACAATTTGTCCAACCAGTTTAACCTTGGCAGGCAGTCCCTTGGTATCATCCAGGATACCCAGCAATACAATTAATAATCCGCCAACTAATAAACCAATTATTCTATTATCTAACTGTTGAGTAAGTAATACCGTAACCGCAAAGGCCAGGAACACAGCCAGACCACCCAGACGGGGCATGATTTTGGCGTGTACTTTACGGTGATCCGGTTTGTCAATGGCGCCAATTTTAAAGGCAAACCTGCGAACCCCTGGAGTAATTAAAATAGCAATCCCCAGGGCGAGCAACAAAGCCATGGGCAATGAATTTAGCAACGTCTATCCCTCCAAGTTCACTTGCAAATCATTCAGTACAAATCCTTCTTATTCTAACCCGGCAGGTACAAGGCTGTACAGGAACAAAATTAACTTCTTTTTCTAATTAATAACAAACATTCTTTTTGTTCGACCAGGAACAACTTCTTTCACCCAATAGGTTGATAATTGTTATTTCTGACCGATGGCAAACATCAGCTCCGCTTCTGCTGCCAGTTCTTCACCTACATAGGCCCGGGCCATGCTTTTGCCAATGGTTCCCCGTAGCTTTAATACTTCTACTTCTATTCTTAGTGTATCTCCCGGTACCACCTGGCGGCGGAAACGGGCCTTATCAATGCCGGCAAACAGGGCAATCCGTCCGGCATAGGCAGGCATACTCAGAATAGCCACAGCCCCCACCTGGGCCATGGCTTCAATAACAAGTACCCCGGGCATCACCGGATAGCCAGGAAAATGTCCTGGAAAAAATGGCTCATTGGCTGTAACGTTCTTTATACCGACCACCCTTTTGCCTTCTTCCATTTCTAAGATACGATCCACTAACAGAAAGGGGTAGCGATGTGGTAGAATTTGTTGGATAGCATTTATATCTAGCATGATAATCCTCCATTTTTTATGTATATACGTATGGTTTCGGCATTATTATAGTAGTTCCTGCTGGAAAAGACAAAGTCTTTGGTATTTCTTTGGGGCCATGGGTTGTGAGTTATTGGAGTTTGTTTAGAGAGTAAGTTAACCAATTCTTTAGAGAATATATTAGAATCGGGGGTTTTTTAGTGAGAAAGGTTTTGTTAATTATATTGATCCTTTTGTTACCCGTTTTAGGGTATGCCGCCTTTGGATATAATCAGACTTTGCGGCAGGATATTGTCATTTTGGGCGGGGGATTTGATGGTTGTGCTGCGGCCCGCAGCGCTGCTGCTGCTGCACCGGATAAAAGGATTTTGTTGGTGGTGAATGAACCGGTAGAATCATTAGGCAGTATCGGCACAGTGGGTGGACAAAATTTTACCGATATCCGGCTCTGGCAAGGCAAATTGGTAACCCTGGGGTCCTTTGGCCGGTGGTACAGTAAAGCCGGTCAGTTCTACAATACCCAGCACATGTCTCGCATTATTCAGGAAGACCTGGCTCGTTTTCCCAATTTAACCATCTTATATGGCTACGACCTGTCAGACATAAAAGTTAAGGAAGCTATCATTAATGAAATTACGTTACGGCAGATTGATCGAAATGCTCAGGGCACTGTGGTGTGGGGAGATAAAACCAAAAGGGTAGCTGGCAAAGTGTTTATTGATGCATCGGTGGACGGGCGCTTAACCCGATTGTCTGGCAATGCACTAAGTACAGGGCGCAGTGATTGGCCTGAACAGTACCTTCCCGAGGATGAAAGAAGAATAATGGCTCGACAGCAGGCTGCCACGTTGATGTTTCAAGTGAGCGGTGTAAAAACTCCGACAAAACCAGCAAGGATTCAAGATTGGGAATTTGTCCAGGATAAACAGGGGAGTTGGGGGCTGGCCGGGGGTAAGGAAGCCTTTATGAGCAACCCCACTGTGGTGGCCTTTAATGAACAATATGGCCCCCGGGGCTTTGCCCTGAAACCTATTAATGCTGCAACCAACGGCAAAGACAGTGATGTCTGGTGGGTCAATTGCCTGTTGGTCTTTAACGTGGATGCCCGAGCCCATGCAAGGGATAAAGAAACAAAACACTACCCGGCTGATGCTTTAGCTAAACACATCAACACTGATGATGCCTGGATTGAGGCCCGGAATTTCTTAAAAGAGCCAGACTTTCTGCAGGCCTTGCGGCAGTTTAAGGTACAGGACCCTGCCACCGGGGAATGGTACGGTTTTGGTGATGCTGAATTAGTTCTGGACAAAGACAAGCAACCGGTGGTGGGACCGGTCCTGTATATTCGAGAATCGGTGCATAGTCCCCTCTCGGATAAGACTAGTTCAGGTGCAGAAAACAGTAACTTTGCCATTACAACCCAGGAAGCCCAACGGGCCGGAGCCAAAGAAGCTGGGGCCGATCAAAGTAACTACCAACATCGAATCGGCCTGGGGTATTACATGATGGATATTAATGCTTTTATAGCCGAAGATCTAAAGGCAGCCGGCACCTATGACTGGCCCGTGACCAAACACCTGCGGCCAGACTGGTTGGCAGCCGGCGGGGAACCAACCAACCCGGTATACTTACCCCTGGAGGCACTCTACCCGAACAAGACAAAGAACCTGCTGATGCCCGGCTATGCCGCCGGCATTTCCTCCTTTGCCTGGGCAGAACTGCGGGTATTGCCCAATCTGGCAGTACTGGGAGACGCCGCGGGGGTGGCTGCGGTACGGTCTCTAGCAGTTGAAAAATACCCTAAAGAGTTCAATCAAGAGGATATCCGGTGGATTCAGAAGAAACTCCAACAATTCGGAACAAAGTTGGACAAATAAAAACGGACCCCGGGTAACTTAAACTACCCGGGGTCTGCTTAATTAATAATTTGTTGTGTTTTACTTCTTATTCAATTTCTCCAGTGCTGGTTCCAGTTTACCCTTATACTCATCGTACTTTTCCACCATGTATTTTTTGTATAAACCTTTTATTTGCTCATCGTCCAGTGGCTTAAGTTTCTTGGTTTCGGTATCCATAATACCTTCCGTAGTCATAAAGATAAAATTGTTGACTGTGGTACGAAGTTTTTTCCCATACACTAACCCATTTTTATACATTTCTTCATTTTCATTTGGTAGTTGGTTAACCTCTGTATGCAAATCGTATTGTTTTCTTAGGTTCTTGATACCAGCCATACTCTTGTTTAGCTGATTTTTAAATTCTTCCTTTGTTGCCTTACCCTGTTCCCAATCAGCAAAGGACTTGTTAATATCACCACGAATAACCTCTAACTGTCCCAACCATTCTTGTTCTTTAATGGCCAGGTTTTGCAAAGGATCTCCTTCCATTTTGGCAGCCTCTTCAGACGTTTTCACTTCCACTTTTACCTTTGATTCCCCACATCCACTCAAAACGAGACTAACCAACATCAGCATCGCCAATAACGCTACAATTTTCTTCTTCATAAAGTCCCTCCTTATGTAGTACACAACAATGATTCAACAAGTTTGTTCATTATCCTCTTAGAAGATCCTTTCAACTATGGAACCTTTTGCAACCTTTGGGGATAAAAAGAAACGGCCCTGCATTCTTAGCCAGGACCATGCCATTCCTACTATCGTTCTGCCGCACCATTCCAAACAACTTTCAAGGTCTCACCAATCACCTCGGCCACCCGACTGCGGCCACTGACCATGGTGGCGGCAAGCACCACATTGCCATCGGCCTGCGGTTCCGCACACCATAAATCCGTTACCGGGGCAGTTTTATAGAGACCTGCCCAGGATCGGGCTTGCTTGATTTGGCCCTGGGCATCCACTGTAAAAATCTGATCCTGTGTTTTATCGGTAATCAGGGTAGATCCGTCCTCCAGACGCAATGCATCCAGTGGCGCTGCCAGAGCAGGGAGTTTTTGCTCCTCTTCACTGGCAGTAGTATTTGCAGCGGCACTGATTTGCCAGACCACCTTTTTCCCCGGGGTAACTTCAAAAACCTTGCCATTTTTGTAATGGCCCCGATCTACAATCAATGTATTGCCGTTCCCCAGGCGGTGGGCCCGTACTGGTCTTACCAAGGTTCCCGGTTGCCCGGTCTTACCCGGTTTGCCCAGGCCGTACTGCCAAACAATCTTCTTCTGCTGGGTTATTTCCCGGATCTCAAAGGGGAGGACCAGCAAAGTATTGCCGTTGGACAACCTCTCAGCATAACGGGGAGCATAGGCCAGTGAAGGCAACACATATTCCCATACTTTTTTGCCATCCCGGTTAAGTTCTAATATCCGGGGCACATAGGGGGCCCCCGGGGCACCGGAATCCGCCACCAGGATATTGCCATTGGCTAAGCCCCGGGCGCTATTGGCTTGAATGCCGTAATAGGACCACACCACTTGTCCCTGGGCATCCACTTCCATGACGCCGGGCATCCAGGCCCCCACCCGGCAAATCAATAAGTTACCATTGGGAAGTTTCTGTACATCCCTGGCTAAATTGTAAGTTATATCGGCAATGTAATCACTGGCCAGGCTGGGGGGCTGTTCCACCAGGGTTTGCTCCGCCTGCTGGTTTATTAATTGTTGTAACTCCGGAGGCATGGTTGTATCAGCCAAGGCCGCTGTGGCACTGAACAGCAAACACAGGAGTCCCACAAGAAAGGTTGCTATCTTATTGCTCATCGGCAGTTCCTCCCTCCGGACTGATAATATGCACCGCCGGACCATTGGTTGTCACATAGTTCACCTTAGCCCCCAGGGTTTCTCCCACAAAGCGCATAGGTACCATGGTACGTCCATCCACTAGCTTGGCTGGTACATCTAATTTTATATTTTTGCCATTAACCACTGCTGTGGTTTTCCCCAGGGTGAGCTCAATTTTTACCTCTCCCTTGGTGGCAGTGACAGTCTGTGACTGGGCATTCCAGTCAATATCCGCACCCAGCCGTTCAAAAATCTTGCGCATGGGCACCAGTGTTCTGCCATTATCCAGAACCGGCGCCACATCTAGGTAAAGTCGCTGATAATTAACATAAACAGGCATCTGTTGCAGGATGATTAAACCATTGGCCAGGGAACGTTCCTTTTTATCCGAGGGATTATTGACGATCTTTCCCTTCACCCACATTTCACTGGAACCACCGCCATCTAGTCCGACGGCTTGCACAGCCCCTAAATCGATCATCAGATAAGCCATTTCTTCCAAGGTTAACCCGGCACTGCTTTCCTGCCGTCCATCCACCACCACCAGCAAAACTTTGCCTTGGGCTGTGACACCCAGAGCAGTTCTGGGTGAATACTTTAGAACCGAACCCCATAGACCTTCATTGACCGCCTGATCCACAGGCAGACCACCTTCCACCAGCATCGGGCTGCCAGTTAGAACATGCCTTATATTTTGCCAGTCCTCGGGCATTTCTGTTATGACTCTGGCCTTGGTTCCTTCGGCAACACCCACCAACTGACCGGCGGAGCTGCCCCAACCTGCCAGCACATAACCTCCGGCAGGGGCTTTAACACCACCGGCAGCGGCATAGGCTTTAAAACCATTTTGAGTGGGCTTGAGAACTACGCAGTTGCTGGCGTAAACTTCTTTTCCCCAGGCATGGGTGTATAAAACAAAACCATCATTTACTGCCGGCACGTTGATACCCTTGGTTGTTAACAAGCTGCTGCCAGTTAATTCCACCGTTATTTTAGGAGCCAGATACCCCAATTTGAGACCCCCACTGGTTTTAAAACCAAAGGATGTTTTTAAGATATCTGATATGTATTCCGGCTTGCCATCAATGATCAAGTTCCCCAGCGGCACGCCGCTGCCCATATCAAAAAAACCACCATTTACCGCTGCAATGGCGCCGGTTCGTTGGGCCATCTTACTTAGGTTTTCCCTTTGCCCAAATACTTCGTTGCCCATGACGGGTCGAATTTCTGTGTACTTGACCCCTGGGTCCACCTCCAGGATATGTCCCTTAATGGGCTTTCCTTCCCAGTTGTTCCGCTCAAAGGACCGGTACTGCACACCTTTGGCCAGTTGATCCGCTGCCCAGGCAGGTACGGCCCAGAGCATACTTAGACACAATACCATTAAAATAATCTTATCTTTAACTTTCATTAAAACCTCCGCCTTACTATAAATATTTAGCCGCGGGTCCATTGTGCAAAGACTTTTCCAACACCTTGAGTCCTAGGACCGCACTGGCCTGGGCCCTTTGACGCAGTGGTTCAACCTGCTGCATTAATTCCTCCCGAACCTGCCAGGGTTCATAAATGATTTCCTCCACCGCCTGCCAGAGTTCGGCAAATTGAGGCCTGTCCACAGGCGTGGCGGCTGTTTTCCCCAGCAGACCCATAAAGCGGTCAATTTTGGGGTCGTAGGAAATGGCCACCGGCGGAACATGCATCACAGCGGCTAAGATCAGGGCGTGCAATCTCATGCCAATTAATAGGTCCATGTTGGCAATCAGGCTGGCCATCTCCACCACTGAATAATGGCCCTCCAACACCACCGCTGGTTGTTCCATCATGGCTGCCACTTCTCGGGAAGTCTCTAAATCATCCGGGGAATGCATGGGCAAAAATACCACTTGATAGCCCACCCGACAAAGTTTATCGCATAATTCCGCCACAACCTCTTTATATTCCCCCAGGCCCTGCCATTCCCGGACCGAAATACCCACCATTTTTCTTTCAATGGATAAATCCAGCCCAACTTCCTGCAGGATGGCCTGTCCTATCTTCTTGTCTACATACTTCTCTTCCAGACCCAGTACCGGGTCCGCAGTAACTTCCACAGGCGGTCGGCTGATTTTCATCTCTGCCAGGTCCTGACGGGAAGATTCATCCCGAACAGTAATATAATTCACCTTATTAACAATCCAGCGCATGAGAAGCCTGCCCAGCGGGGTGTTGACTGGGCCAATTCCTTGGGCATAAAAGAATACCGGCTTGCCCAAAAAACGGGCTAACCAAATAACCCCCAGATAATAAACCAGACTTTTCCACCCAGTGACATCTTGCAACAAACTGCCGCCACCGCTAATTAACATATCGGAATCCTTCAGGGCATGATAAACCTCCCCCAGCTTCCAACGGTTGGCCGCAGTTACCCGGTAGATCTCTGCGGTCTGGCTGGGATTGTTGGATAATACTTCAATCCTGATGCCGATTTGAAGCTCCCGCAGGGTTTTCAGAATGCTGAAAAGAACTGCTTCATCCCCCAGGTTGTCAAAACCATAATAGCCGGATATAACAACTTTAGCCATGCAAATACCTTCTCCCATAACGAACTACCAGTTTGATCAAGAAATACACCGCCAACCCAATAATGATTCCCAGCCAGATACCATGGAAGGCCCGTAACAAGGATACGATCAAAGGAGTATGAATATGGGCAAAGGTATTAACCAGGGAGGCCTGTCCAATGGTTCCCAGTAGGAGCAACGGTAAAAACCGATTATCCCGGTACCCAAACAACAAAATCAGCAACAGGGCCGGATGCCCTAGTAAAAACTCCTTGGTCCTGGGCCTTACACCCAAAAGGTAATCCAATAGGCTGCGGAATTTTAATTCCAACCCGCTGACGGTCATGGCTTCGTTGCCGGTCCTAGCCACATAAATAATGATGGCCACTGCCATAACCCCCGCTGCCAAGGCAATTCCCACTTGGAGCGGATGGGTCAAAATGTTTTTGGCCTTTTCCTGTAAACCCCAGCCCCGGGTGACAAACAGGGAGAAGAAAAGCATCACAATGACCAGTGGTACCACATGGGCAACCTTGACCCCGATAAACTGGTCCAATTTCAGCATAAACCCTGCCCCTGCCAGCAGGCCCACCATAAACAAGGCTCCCAGCAAGGAAAACAGTGAGATTCGTAGAAAAGCAACCACCGCTGCCCCAGGAGAACGACCTTCCTGTTGAAGGTTTTTAATCAATGATAGGGAAGGAAAAACAATTACCGCTATCAGGGCCATTAGCTTCCGGGCCATGGACAAGTCCAGATAGGTTAGGGGCACCCAAACGAGGACCGCTACTACACCAACCCCCAAGACCCATTTGCCAGGCTTAAGACTCTCTAAAAGCAATAACCCACCGGCAATGACCCCCAGTCCGATCAAAATAACCAGGTTCTGGTTAACCGGAACGGGCGGCAACTTATCAAAGGGACCAACGGTAAGACCTTCCTTAACCAGACGCTTCTCAATACCATCCACATAATCCAGGTTCTTCTGCAGTACATCCCCAGAGCTATAATAGGGACGAATATATAAAAGCCGGTGATTTCGTTCTGCGGCGGCCAAGCCAAAGCGGTCCACTGCCTCTGCCGGAGATGATTTTTTCAATTCATCCTGGGATACGGTATGCATGCGAACTACTTGCTTATCCAGCAGAACACCCAGCTTATCCAAACCCTTTTGGGAGAAAAACTCCACCTTGACCAGCGGAACATGCAGTTTTCTCACCTCTGCCGCCAGTATCGGCAGCAATGCCGGATCTGGATCACCGGGTAAGGTATCATCATTAAACATGACGGCAGCAACCCCCGGAATGTCACGGTAAAGTGCAAAGACCTGCTGCATATTATGCTGGGTTGCCCCCTGCCAGGTACGGATTTGCAGAATGGGTCTTAGGCCTGCATCCTGGACATCCCTCAGTGACGCTTTGCTAAAGCCAATGCCTATATCCGCTAAAGTGCCCCTCATGTTTATATACGGCAAGGACGTTTCAATAATGTAGGTACCTTGGTCCACTTGATAGGATGTTACACTATTCAATTTGGCTTTAATGTGTGGAAATACTTGGTTGTAAATCTCCTGCTGGAAGAATACCAGGTAGGTACGATCTCTTTTTAATACCATTTCCTGGCTAAGTTCCTTTAACCAGGCTGGTGATTCCTTTGCCTGTCTGTCTATTAGGGCCTGTCCGGAGTAAATTTCCAGCAGCCCGGCAACCTCTAAATCAGACAGTACATTTTCACGTAAAACCACCGCCGTAACCCCGTGGTTTTTAAATTGCTTTAGCCCCTCCCCAGGGGTGAGACCCCTATAGCCAGCAATATTATTAATCTCATCGTAATTGACGGCCAACTCTACTTGTTTAAAATCCTTTTCCACCATATACCGCTGCCAGAAGGCCACGTGGGCCGCTGCCAAAACAGCCACCACCAACACTGCCCACAGGCTATATTTCCACCCTTTACTCAAGCATAATCTCCCCCTATGACAAAATCCTCCATTTATTATAACTCTGTTTGGTGAATATACAAAGCCGTGCCAAAGCACGGCTTTGTATATTCTTGAGATACCTTTGTATTTGTGATTCCCTTATCTCCGTTCGCTCAAAGTCCCCTGTGCTGGGGGATGGTCCTGCCACCCTTCTGTAAAGTCCTGTAACAGCATATAACCAGCCCCCATTGTAACCACACCCCTATTGGCCTTGACTTCTTCCATAATACGGGGGTCCCAGAAATTTTGCCGGGTAAAGTGTGCATAGGCCTGTTTTTTATTGTACTTTAGCCCCTGGTATTGGGCAAAATAATAGGCCACATCCTCTAGGGTTAAAGCATTGCCCTCTGTGGAGAGCAGGGGCTTGTTCTCCACCTTGATACCTGCTCGTTTGAGAACATTGTGAAGGCCATTGATAAAGTGGGCCTCGGACATGTTCTCATCCAGCCGATACTGATTGTTATAACCCCCGGCAGCTAGACCATAATGGCGCATAAATCGTAAACCCTCATAGGCCCAGTGCTTGGTTTCCGGCGATGAAACAACCTTTAATTCCTTTAAATCCACGCCCTGTTGGGTAAGCTTCTGCTGTAAGTTTTGGATCTGCCCCTTGTCCATGGCCAGGTTTTTAAAGGATATTCCTTGCTCCAGACTCAGGGCCGCTGCCACCCCAGCGGCCTGACCCGTGGCCATCCCCACTGGGATGACCCGGGCACTGCCGTGGGCCAGAGAGTCAAAACTGGCGGCACGACCCACCACCAATAAATTATCTACCCCCTGGGGCACCAGGCTGCGAAAGGGAATGGCATAGCCGGCTGGTGTACCGATGACCGTGCCTTTAAATAAAGGATCTGTGGCCTGGATGTCAATGGGGTAGGAACCATAGGCAATCCGGTCCTCAAAACTTCTGTTTTCCAGCACATCATCAACGGTTAAACGGTAAAGCCCCTGGATATGCCTGGTTTCCCGCACATACAACTCCGGCGCTGTGGCGGCCAACTGAATATCTCCGAAGCCCGGAATATGTTGCTTCATATATTTCACAATATGGGGTAATTCCCGCTGGGCCAGTTCTCTGGCCCTTTTCCGGTCCTTTGCTTGCAGTCCATCAATACCAAAGACCTGTAAGGCATTAATTAAAATTGAGTTGTCGGCTTGCCTGCCCACATTAAGGCCCCGCATGGTCACTGCCGGGGTGTTTGACTTGTAACCTTTCATAATGGCATCAAAGCCCCAAGCACTGTGAAGGTTTGCTCCGGTATAATGCTCGGTGGTGTTTCCTGTAATACTGGCTAGAAATCTCCGGAAATTAAGGTTCAGCATCATCCTATACCAATCCCACTTACTGATGCCATCCAATTTAAAAACCAGTGTAACAGCCATGCCCTGCTGTCCGTTGCCAATATCCTCCTGCCCATAGGTAAAGGGAACACCGGCGGCTGCCGCAATATCCCCATCCTGGGTAGCATCTATGATCCGCTGGGCAGAGATATTCTGCACCTTATCTTCCTGCCGAACCTGTACGCCGTTGACCTGGGGTAGGCCAGCGGAGTTGTTTACGATTGCCCTTTGTTCTGGTTTCATCTTATAAGCCAGACCGATTTTGTCATTGACCACCGATTGTCCCGGGTCAACTAGGGGTTTCACCTGTCCATGCAAAATGGGCAACACCGCATCTGCCCCAGGCAGTACGTCCAGATTCTTTTCCCGATTCACCATTTGATGAAACACATTGGTGGCCGTTGTTATATCAAAGGAATCCCCTTCTATTTGACTAAAAAACTCCTGAAAAATCCCCTTATTTAGGATCTCTTTGCCCGGACCATAATTCATATCCAAACTGTTTAGCCAGCCCCGGGTCATTAACCCCCCCAGTTCGGGTCGAGTATCCACCAAAAGGGTTTGCCTGCCACTGCGGGCGGCGGCCACTGCTGCAGCAACCCCTTCGGGGTCCCCGCCCACCACTACCACATCATAGGATGCTTTCACGGCATTGGCTTTGAGGGGAATCACTTCTCTATTAACATTATTCCCCTTTAGCAACAAAAAACCGACAAATCCAACAAGAACAACAAAGGCACCCAGCGTCAAATAGTGCCACCTTTTAAATTGCTTCATTTAATAACTCCTTCACTTAAAAACTTAGCTTGTTTATACCTTTTTGACCTTAACGGCTACTTATTTATTGCTTTTCTTTTGCTCAGGCCGTAAAGTGGTTTGGCAAAGATGGTTCTTTCCAACACATAGGTGACCAGGGCCGATAGGGTTAGAATGATGGCCAACCCACCCCAGGTGAACAGGTGAACTTCGCTAGCTGTCACCGGAGACAAAAAATGCTGCCAGAGGGCAAGAAAAAAGGGATGTACTAAATATATGCCAAAGGATAATTGACCGAGCTTTATCAATGCCCTTGCCAGTGGTACTACATGAAGCATTGCTCTAGCTAGAAAGATAACCCCTATGGCCAGGGCAGTTACATAGAGCACCCAGGCAATTTGATAATGAAAGGTATTGATTCTTTGGCCCGCCACAATTGCCAGGTGTTGCTGGAGATAAAAGAACCCAGCAGTTACTGCCACGGCTGTAACCAAAAAACGAACCTTTTCCCACCAGCGTAACCAGCAGGAGGCCTGATAGCCTAACCAAAGCCCGATGCCAATGGGGAAGACATAGCTTAATACCAGGGATCCCGAGTAGGGGAAACGTTGATAGAGATAAAGTTTATTCACCCAATAAAAGGCTATTTGCAAGGCTCCAAAGAGCACCAGGATAATCCATATATTAGGGTTATATCGCTTCCAGAGGTAGTGAATAAAGGGAAAAAACAGGTAAAACTGAATTACCACCGATAGAAAATATAAATGATAAAATCCTTTGCCAAAGCCATACCATAGGACGATTTCCTTTAAGGAAGGCACTCCCACATCATGGGTGGCCACCAGCCGCAGCAATATATAGAGTGTGGTCCACACCAGAAAGGGCACCACAGCCCTGTGCCAGCGTTTACGGTAAAAATCCTGCCAGTTCGCTGGCTTATCCCTGCCCAACCCGTAGGCCAATACCAGTGCACTGATCATTAAAAACAAGGGCACTGCAAACTGTAAGCCTCGGTTAATAATGGTATAAAAGGTATGGCTATGGGTGCCGGGTTTTAATACTTCTAAGGGTATGCTTGTCATATGTATGATGACCACTGCCAGGATGGCTATACCACGGCTGATCTCAATTTCTTGTAGAGTTGCTCTGGTTAAATTCTTTTCCATTTTACCTCACAATTAAAAAATAGTGTTGTCTGGGTACAGGTGTTATCCCTTCGATTGTACTGCGTAACTTGTAGTATACTAAAGAAACAGCTGCTTCTGCCTTATAAAGAGAACCAGGGAATTTTCTTTCCCTGGTTCCTTTACCGCTCCGTTATAGCTCCGTGGTGGGAAGCCAACTACTGGCCCCGGCATTGTCTCCGGAGACTGCATTATTCTTCTTTGTCTCTGTGGTTCCCTTTGTAGTACCCTGATTGCCAGACTCTTTGTCTGGGTTAACAATAATTTCTACACCGGAGTCCTTAGGCTTTACTTTACTATCCTGGTTACCGGTGTTCTTTTCGGGTGTTTCCTGGTTAGTAGCGGTTTTATTATTGGTAGGCAAAATGGGATTTACCGGTGCACTTTCTTTGCTCTGGGACTTAGTGGTTTCCTTTGCTACACTTTTCGTGTTAACGTTCTCTTCACCCAGCACCACATCATAGGGCTTGCCATCCCGGATAAGGGATTCAGCCACCAGCTTGGCTTGCTTAGGATCTACACTCCAATAACTAACGCCATCCATGTTTAAAAACTTCCCTGGCATGGTCTGGGTTACAATGTCCACATTGCTCAGGTTTTTTCCTGCCTTAGCCAGGGTAACCATCTGGGATATGCCCAGGTTGGTATCCAGATATTTATTAATGGTGGGAACCAATTTCGGCAACTTGGTGATGGTGGAGGGCTGCATCATTTCCTGGGCCAACGCCTTGAGAAACTTCTGTTGCCGCTCTGTCCGGCTGACATCCCCCAGGGCATCGCTTCTAAAACGCACATATTGCAGGGCCTTATTACCATCCAGTTCCTGCACGCCGGGCCGCAGATCAATCTTTCTCAAATCCGGCTCATCATAGGGGTCATAGTGATACATGCGTTTTTCTACATCAATGGTGACACCGCCCAGAGCATCTACGATATCACGGAAGCCCCGCACATTGGTCATTAAGTAATGATCAATGTTAACACCAGTGAGGTCTGACACGGTTTTCATCACCAACTCAGGCCCACCGTACACATTAGCTGCGTTAATTTTATCCTTGCCATGGCCCGGAATGTCCACACGGGTATCCCGGGGGAGAGATATCATAGCAATACGGTTTTTCTCCTTATCCACACTGACCAGAATCAAGCTGTCGGTGCGGGTTCTGGTTTCACCTTCCCGGGCATCAATACCCATGAGGAGGAAGTTCATACGATCCTTAAACAAATCCTCCTCTTTTGGATCATCCAGCGTTAGTGATGACAGTGACGGACCTTCCCCATTAAAAAGGAATTGGTTCGCCAGTACATACCCGGTACCCAACACCAAAACAAAAAAGGTACAAAAAATGAGAAAAGGAATAATCCTTAGCTTTCTTCTTTTTCTACGTTCCATCTAACTAGCCACCCTCTTTTCTAAACATATACGAAAATTAATTAACTTTCCGATGGCATAACACAACTAAGATTTATTTACTGACTGGCACACAGAAACATTGTATCATTTCTCACTATGGCGATTCAACGCCAAATACAGCCAATATAGGCTGAAACTAGAGAATACTTCGACATTCTTTTGGTATAACCTGCAAGGTTCTTTAATAAAGACGGATCTGAACAAAAAAATATAACACCTCTATTTAAAAAGGTGTTATAGCTTGAGTTTATATTTTTTTATAACCAACCAGGCAAACTTGGGTAAAACCAACTGACGTCTCCAACGTTGGGGTTCCTTAAGTAAACGTCCCAGCCATTCCAAATTTAACTTCTGCAGCCAGGGGGATACACGCTCCACCCTGCCGGCAATGACATCAAAACTGCCACCCACACCCATGGATACCGGTACACCCAGTTGGTCTTTATACCTGTGAATCCACTGCTCTTGCCGAGGCATACCCAGGGCCACAAAAAGCAAGTGGGGTTTGGCTTCGGCAATCTTTTTAACAATAGCCGCTTCCTCCTGGGGTTTAAAATAGCCATCGTGGGTGCCTGCAATAATGAGATTGGGGTATTGTTTCTTTAAGTTTTTCGCTGTATCCTCTGCCACTCCCGGGGCCGCACCCAGTAGGAATATACCCCACCCCTCTTGTTCAGCCACGGGGATCAGGTTCAACATGAGGTCAATGCCAGTCACCCGTTCGGGTACGGGAAACCCCGCCATTTTTGCTGCCCAGACAATCCCTGTACCATCGGGTGTAACAAGGTCTGCCCCTTGTACTAGTTTCATCAGTTCTTCATTATCCTGGGCCCGGTAGAGGTATTCGGGGTTTAGGGTGATGATAAAGTGGGGCTTGCTACCTTTTTTAAAAAACTCTTTTATTTGACTTACAGTTTCTTTCATATTTAATGCATCTACGGGTGCCCCCAGTAACTTTATGCGCATTTTTCCGCCTCCTGCTGTTTCCATGACCATTATACATTGTATCATGGCACATCGCCAACAAGAGATAGGTTTAAGGGGTAAAATGACTCCTGATTTATAAAAGGTATTTCGTGCTAGGCCCCCAAATCATCCCAGCGGTCTTGAAAACGCTTGTAAATAAGGGGGTATTTTTTGCGTAGTTTCACCATGCCCGCAGCAAACTCATGGTCCATTCCTTCTATGGCCTCCAGCAGCATCGGGGGGATACTTTCCCGTAAAAGGAAAAGTTCTTCCGGTGGCAAATAATCCTCATAAAACCACTCAAAGGCGTAGACGCTGATTAAAGGAAACATACTCTGATCATCCCGGATACGAAGAAGTTCCTTTTCCAAACACGCCATTTCCCTGGTTTGGCGGCGTCTCTCCTGGACCTGGGGGTTCTTGCCATCCAGATAGTACATCAAGTCAACCAGCATTTCAGCCCCGCGAAAAAAGCCCCCCTCATAAAAGTTATCATGCTCATTTTGTATAGCCTCCAGTACCATGGACTTGCCTGCCCCATCTAGGGATTTTAAAAACCGGCGTAGGCGTTGCTGAACCTTGGACCACTCCTGCCACTTTTCTAAATCAATCATGGTGTTAAACCAGTGGATAAAAAGATAAATATCCTCTGGGTTCTCTGCGCCTGGTGCCGGCAGCATCGCCCGGGTCATGGCCCACAACTCATCTTCACGGCCCAATTCAATATAGACACGAACAGAAAGTTGGTGGAACAACTGCCTATGCTGGGGATACTGCTGTTCGACGGTTTGCAATACTTGCAGGGCTTCTTCCGGTCGCTCATCATCAAGCAACAACCCGGCCTTGATGGTAAAAAGCATTACTTTATCTTCCGCCACAGGGGCCAGTTCCACGGCCCGTTGAAATTCTTCTTCAAAGGTCCGCTCATCCCCCTGCCAAAAGGTTGTGTAGGCCAGCCCCAGGTGTACCTGTGCATCCTCCGGTGCTATTTGCAAGGCTTGACGGAATAACTCCTCTGCTTTGTCCCACTTTTCTTCACCCATGAATTCGAAGGCTTTTTCCATCAGCTTTTCAATTTTGCCGCCGTACTTGCGCAGCATATCATATTCCCTGCGTTTAACTGGGTCCCGCAGGGTCTCGTAAGCCCTGCGGATACGCTGAAACTCTTCTGGGTGGGTTTCTGGGGGGAAGGCCTTGACCTGGGCAATGTATTTTGCTTTAATGGTCTGTTGAGTGGCATTGGAGCGGGTGTTAAGGATTTTGTAGTAGTTTTCCACCTTCGGTTTGGCTCCCTTGCGACTGGATCGCTTCTTGGTTTCCAAAGCAATACCCCCTAAATTTCCAGATCAATCAGTACATCTGTTACCTCATCAAGCACAGAGCGCAATTCTTCAAGATCATTTGTCGCTATGGCCTCGTCCAGCCGATGGAGCATCTCCTCTGCCCTGGACTGGTCTGCCCCGGTGAGGGACTCTAGCAATTTCTCAACCCTGTACCGCAAGGAGGCTGCTTCCTGCTGTAATACCCCTTCTGAAAGCTCCTCATAATCTGCCGCACCGTCATCCTCCTGATCGTCGAAGAGTTCCCATGCCTCTTCAAACTGTTCCTCAGCTAAATTTTCGTCTGGGGCACCGGCAAAGAGCTTTTCCAACCTATCGGCACTTTCCTGGAAGGCTTCCTGAGAATGTCTCTCCAAAGCGTCCTGCACCGTAACAGTCATCTCTTTGCCCGTGGACACACATCTGGCAGTCACTTCAAGAATACCGTTTAAATTGTAGCGGTAGGTTACTTCAACTGCTTCCTTCCCCGCCCCATTGGCGGGAATGCCGTCCAACAGGAATTCTCCCAGCCGATGATTGTTTTTAACCCACCCATGCTCTCCCTGGTATATTTCAATGGAGGCTGAGGTTTGCCCATCGGCTGTGGTGTAAAACTGTTCTGTCCGAGTTACCGGTACGGTGGTGTTACGAGGAATGATGGCGTGGAAGCCACCGGGGCGCATGGCCACACCCTTCCATTCCTTTAACACCGCAATACCCATGGAAAAAGGTGCTACATCGGTAGCCACCATGCCACTGTCGGATAAGGCGCCGGACTTAAGACCTGCCTGAACCGCTGCACCCAGGGCCACTGCTTCGTCGGGATGCACATCCCTGCGGGGTTCCTTCTTGAAGAATTGGTGAATTAGCTGGTGTACCTGGGGAATTCTAGTGGATCCTCCCACCAGCAGTATTTCGTCGATATCCTGGGGCCCAAGGTCTGCATCGGTCAACACCCTCTGTACGCAGGCCATCGTTTCCTGCAAGTAGCTATCTATCAAGGAAATAAACTGACTGCGGGTAAATTCCAGTTGGAGTCCCATGGGACAGTTATCCTGAACCATTACCACTGGCAACGCTACTGAAGTGGTTTCTTCCGTGGATAATTTTATTTTGATTTTTTCGGCCTCTTCTTTAAGGAGGGCCCTGGCCCGCAGGTCACCCCGTGGATCAACACCGTGTTCAGCAATCATCTGCTCCGCCAGCCAGTCTACAATCTGCCAGTCAAAATCTTCGCCGCCCAGATGACTGTTGCCGCTGGAAGCCTTTACCTCCAAGACTCCACTCATCATTTCCACCACCGAAACATCGAAGGTACCACCACCTAGGTCATAAATCAGAATGTGCCGGTCTTCTTCCATGTGTGCCAGTCCAAAGGCTAGGGCAGCGGCTGTGGGTTCATTAATAATCCGTTCCACCACAAAACCTGCCAGTTCCCCGGCTTGTTTAGTGGCACGGCGCTGTTCGTCAGTAAAATAAGCTGGCACAGTGATAACTGCTTCCTTCTCACCCTCACCAAACCTATCATCCACATAACTTTTTAATTCCTTTAAAATCAAAGCTGAAATTTCCTGGGGCAATAGGGCTTGTCCGCCAATGGCAATGGGTTCCTGGGAGCCTATTTTCCTCTTCACCGCCGCCACTGTGCGGTCAGGCATAGCGATCAGGGCAGCCCGGGCATCTTCCCCCACGACAACTTTACCTTCTGGATCAAGCAGGACAACCGACGGGATAATGTGCTTGCTCTGGGGTGAGGGAATAATTTCAGGCTTGCTATTGTGTATATAGGCCACCGCCGAATTGGTTGTTCCTAAATCAATCCCTACAATGGGACGAAAGGATTGCCGGGTAGCGTCATTTTTTCTATTGGTCATCTTAAACTTCCTCCCGATAGGTAATCACCTGGGCTTTTCTTAATAATTGCCCGTTACCATAAATAAATCCCCGTTTTACAATCTCCGCTACTTCGTATGGTACCTCCCCATGGCTCTGGGTTCCTACTGTGGCAGAACTCCGATGAATTGTGCCAATGGCATCGGCCCATTGGGGGTTGAAACTGCTGCCCAAGAGATCCAGTTCCCGGATGCCCAGTTGCTGCAGGGCAGTAATAAGCTGCCCGGCCCATTGCTCCATTAATTGCTTCCATAGTTCCTGCCCCTCACTTAGTCGGGCACAAACCAAGTCAATATCATCCAGCCAATTAATCAGCTGCTCCGTAAGATAATTTATTTGTTGCTGCCGCTTGTTTAACTGTGCCGCCTCTGCATCATAGGCTGCTTGCCTGTTTTGCAAATTTCCTACGGCTGTTGCCAACTCTTCCAGCTTTCCCTGCAGGTTCTGACCTGTTTTATATTGTAGGCGGGCAACCTTTTGCACCTGTGCTCCAATTTCCACCACTTGTTCATTGTAGCCGCTTACTTGTGCGCCAAGCCGATTTATTTGTTCAAACACTTGCTCCAGAACCGCCTCGTTATTTTCCTTTTTCTCTTTTGCCCAAAACTTCCAACTCATCTTGGTCTCTCCCTTGACAACCTTTACTCCAAAATCCATAGGCTAAATTAGCATAAAATATAACAAATTATCTTATTATATCATTGGAATAGGAAATGAAAAGCCGGTTTGCCTGCTATTTTCTGACACCCGCAATAATTGTATGGGCTTCTTCCAACCTGCTGGCAGTGTAAATTTTGTTTATTATTATATCAAGCAGATCCAAATCGCTTATCTGCCTCTTAAAATCATGGCAACCATCAATAAATTAATAGGTTTAGTGCCTGGCACTCTTGAAACATTGCTTAAAAATTGGTAAAATTAGTAAAAAGGACCCTCGGGGGGGGAATTTGCATGCTGAACATTGAAACAATAAAAACAAAGGCGGTTCCAATATTAAAAAATTACGGCGTGAACCAGGCATACATTTTCGGTTCCTTTGCCCGTGGCGAACAGAACCAAGATAGCGATATTGATTTTCTGATTGAGTATGACCCCAATGCCGACTTTTCGTTGTTTGAGCTGGTTGAGTTAAAGTATGCTCTTGAAGACGTCCTCCAGCGAAAAGTAGATGTAGTAACCGAAGGTTCCCTTTCAAAATACATTAGGCCCTCTGTTTTGAAAGACAGGAAGGTGATAATTTGAAAGAGGACCTCATTTTTCTCCAACATATCACGGAAAGTATCAACACTATTGAGAGCCACATGCTTAGTGTGACGAAAGAAACCTTCTTTGAATCCGCTTTGATACAGGATGCTGTAATTAGAAGGATTGAAATTGTCGGAGAAGCAACTAAGAATCTCTCAACAGAACTCAGGGGCAAATACCCCTATATACCCTGGCGATCAATGGCTGGTATGAGAGATGTTCTCATACACGAATACTTTGGTGTTGATTTGAAATTGGTTTGGGACACCGCCACTAAAAAGATACCGAAATTAAAGAAGCAAATTGAAGAGATTATAAAAGCAGAACAGTAAAAACTGGGGGGTGGTGTACCTTCCAATTTTAATTTAGTGATTATTAAGCTTAGTAACCCAATATCTAAATGTACGGATATTTTTTTCATCCATTATTTCTGACAACCTCCTTCAGGAGCATTGTCTCATAATCATGGAGAAGTTAAAATGTAGTATGTAATTGACGCTTACTTTTGTTTATACAAACGAATCCTGACCAGCAGGAACGCCTTATCATTGTGTTTGTCAAATATAAATTCCTGGTTATTTCCCCTTTGAAATACATGATACACGGTGCCAGGATGCTCCACCCTTAGCTCTCTTCCCACATAATACCTACCTGGCTAAATTATACCAGGTGGTCATTCAACCATCAATAAATTAATAAGTTTAGTGCCTGGCACCAAGGTTATCCATACCCAAGTTATTTAGCCTTGTCCCTAACAATAACTTCGGCTTCCTTCAGGTTATTAACCGTGTAGATTTTGTTAATAATTTTATCCAAAACCTCCACATCATTAATACTCTTTACTTGTGCTTGCAGACTAGCGGATGATGCAGAGAACCTGGCATCCAGGTATTTGCAGATGGCAGCTTGGGCCATTAGCACCTTTCCTTCGGTTAACCCCCTTTTTTACTCCTTCGGCTAATCCCTGGGCTTTAGCTCCGGTCATCATGGAGATTTCATCCCTTACTGACTTCTCTCGCAGTTCGTACAGCCTGCGCTCTTGCTGGTTCTTGAAGAATATCTGCTCTATGGTCATGGCCTTGCGAATGCCGGGGTTTCCCATAGCGATCTCCTCCATTTCCCGATCCAGTAATTCCACCCAAACCAATTCTTTCCCCGGTGCTGGCTTTAGTACCGCATTCAGGAAGCTAATCAATGCTTCTTTACCTTCTTCTGATCCCATTATGCGTTTAAATGCGTAATCATTGGTGCGGTTAATGCTTTGATATTCTACCAAGCCTTCACCCCCGAAACCTTTGCCATTATTATATCAGATTCTAGTACTGTTGCTAAATTACCTACTAATTTTCCCAATTTATGTGTCACTCCTTTCTTCTGGCTGGGATATGTAAAAACCCCGCATCTTGGCTATGTTTAGCTCAAGGATACGGGACTTTCTTATTAGGAACATAGAAAGCCCCATCACTACCGGCAACAGTGATAGGGCTAGGTTAGAAGCATTATCTTTAAGATTAGGCAGTGAGTTGCTTTGACGGGGGAAATTATTGAAGGAGTTGACTTGATGGGTGAATGCTCCGGGGTAATGCCTAAATCCAAGGTTTGTATTTTACTTTAGTCTATTAAATTATTAACTTAAGCAGGGACTGTCCCCTTTTGGGAGAAACTGGATGTCCCGGAGGGCTTCCGGTTTCTCCCTCGAGCAGAGATATATGATCACACTAAACTGGTTGCCATTCATTCTCGTTCCTACAACCGTGGTGAGAAAATCATGAAATTGGAGCATTACCTACCTGTGATAGCAACAAAGCCACGTGCCGTAAAAAACGCTCTAGTAGTGAGAAAGTTACCTGAACTTTATCAAAAACTGCGGGTTATGTTATGTCAGAAGGAACCTGAAGGTTACCGGGAATATGCTAAAATTCTTCTCCTTAACCTGGAGTTTAATTTTGAAGATGTACTTTTGGCTATAGAAGAAAGCTTTAAATCCGGGTACATCGGCCTTGAATATATCAGGCAGATACTAATTTCAAAGGGATTAAAGTCTAATACACAAAACCAGGGTTCAACCCCTACTACGCTTCCTAAACTGGACATCCCCGTGGATAACCCATCTAAGTTCAACTATCTCATTGGAGGTGTTCCAGCGTGAGCGAAGCATTGGATCCCAGGGAAGCGATGGTGGATATATACTGTAAGCAACTTAAACTTCCGGGGCTAAAAGTATCCTTTAGGGAACTGGCTCGAGATGCCATGACTCAAAATCTCACCCCTACTTCCTTTTTAGCTGCCTGTCTTGCTAAAGAAGTAGAAATGCGTGAACAAAAACGATTAACTACAAGGCTAAAACAAGCCAGGTTTAGTGAAATTAAAACCCTGGAAAGCTTTGAATTCACCAGTATACCTAAGCTCCCCAAAACAAAGATAATTTCCTTGGCAGAGTGCAAGTTCATAAAAGACCGAGAAAATATTATTTGTGTAGGGCAGTCCGGGACAGGTAAATCCCATATTGCCACTTAATTGACATTACTAGAGAGTTGGATCACGGCTCACATTCATGCCTTCAAGTTCTTCGGTGGTGTGACCAGAATGATTGTACCGGACAACTTAAAAACTGGTGTGGAAAAGTCCTCCCAGACTGATCCCATTATTAACCGCACGTATCAGGAAATGGCTGAACATTACAACACCTCTATTATGCCAGCCAGAGTACGTCACCCTAAAGATAAACCTAGTGCAGAAGGTACTGTAGGTATCATCTCCACTTGGATTATTGCCTCTCTCCGCAATCAGCAGTTTTTCTCAATTAAAGAACTCAATGAAGCCATCCACAAAAAATTAACGGAATACAACACCAAATCTTTTCAAAAAAAGCCAGGAAACAGGCTTTCCGCTTTCACGGAAGAGGAGAAATTTGCGCTAATTCCACTGCCTGCTTCCCCATACGAGCTAGCTACTTGGAAAAAAGCCACCGTACAATATGATTATCATATATCTGTGGATAAAATATATTACTCAGTTCCTTATGAATATATCAAACAACTAGTTGATGTCCGGATTACGAAGAATGTGGTGGAAATTTTCTTCAAACATTTCCGTATTGCCTCCCATAAAAGGCTTTCTGGGAAAGTAGGACAAGCATCCACAATTCCAGAACACATGCCTGATAATCATAAAAAATACATTGAGTTCAACCAAGATTCAATTCTTGAATGGGCAAGTAAAGTTGGATCACACACATTAACCACTGTTAAAAGCATTTTAGCCTCTTACAAGACAGAAAAGCAAGGACTTAAATCTTGCTTAGCACTAATGAAGCTAGCTGATAAACATTCGGTTGAACGCATCGAAGCCGCATGTAAAAGGGCTCTAGACTATACCCCCAGACCCACCCTAAAGAGTATTCAAACCATCCTAAAGACGGGCCAAGATAAATTATCTGAGGTGAATCCAACTGTGGATAACACAACTAAAAAGACAGCCAGCTCTTACGGATTCACTAGGGGAGCCGCTTACTATGGAGGTAAAAACAATGACTAACGAAAATACAATATCAAAATTAAATGATATGCGTTTAACTGCAATGGCCGAAACCTACAGGAAACAGTTGCATGATACCGATTACCGGGAACTATCCTTTGAAGATCGCTTCAGCCTTCTTGTGGATGTGGAATGGTCACGGAGAAAGAATAATAAGCTGAACCTCCTGATTAAAGGATCACAATTCCGGTACAACCAAGCATGTATTGAGGATATAGAATATCATCCAGATAGAAAGCTTGATAAAGCTCAAATTCTCCGGTTGGCTTCAGGTCAGTATATTCAAGATCACCACAATATCATTATTATGGGTGCTTCAGGTAACGGCAAAACCTATCTAGCTTGCGCCTTTGGAGTTGCTGCATGCCGGCAATTCTACAAAGTTAGGTATGTACGGCTACCTGATCTACTTGATGAATTAACAATCGCCAGAGGTGAGGGCATATTCCAAAAGGTTATCAAGCAATACAAGAAAGTTAATCTCCTTATACTAGATGAATGGCTTCTAACACCTTTAAAGGGGAGCGAGGCACGGGACCTTCTGGAAATAGTGGAGTCAAGACATCAGACAGGTTCAACCATTTTTTGTTCCCAGTTTGATCCTAGAGGGTGGCATGAAAAAATAGGTGAGGTAACCTTGGCAGATTCCATTTTAGACCGTATTGTCCATGATTCCTATACTATTCTGATTGATGGGGAGATATCTATGAGAGAACGACATGGTTTAGAAAAATAACCATCTCGGGTCACTACTAAAGGTGGTGGCCCTATTAATGTCATCGGTGGTTCAATTTGATGTCATAAGTGGCTCAAAAATATGGCATAGTTGGCTCTTTCCTATGGCAATATTCACGTTATCTGAATGCAAAACCAGT
Source organism: Desulforamulus reducens MI-1 (assembly GCF_000016165.1). GTDB lineage: Bacteria > Bacillota > Desulfotomaculia > Desulfotomaculales > Desulfotomaculaceae > Desulfotomaculum > Desulfotomaculum reducens. Next base: position 3,399,662 of record NC_009253.1, read on the forward strand.
GGCTCATTAGCTAGAGTACGTTTCTCAGACATTATGGCCCGTCGTACTAATATGCTAGCATTTTCAGAGGACTCTTCAGTCCAGATATCCCAAGCAACTATCTTACGGCTGAATAGGTCTAAAATTAGATATAGGTAGAAAAAAATGCCCTTAGCAGGACCTGGTAACCAAGTAATATCCCACATCCAAACTTGGTTTGGACTTGTAGCACAATGAGTTGAGATTGGCTTAGCACATGGTTTTTTAGCTCTTCCACGATGATGTTGCATGTTGTTTTCTTTCAGCACCCGGTAAAATGTTGACTCTGAAGCTAGGTAAATGCCTTGGTCGGCTAGTCGGGGAACAATTTGACTAGGTGGTAAACTCTTAAATTCAGGTTGATTGGCAGTTTCTATAATGGCTTGTCTTTCATCTATGCTAAGCTTGTTTGCAGGTTCCGGCCGTTTAGCATTCTTTCGTTGGTCTTCAATAGGTGTTAAACTACTTCGCCAACGTTGCAGGGTACGTTGAGTAATTCCAAGTACCTTACAAGCCTCTGGTTCTCTAGCCCCGTTAGCAACAGCTTCTTTGATCAGTGAAATGGCTTTTTTGCGATCTGAGACACTGATCATTCGTCCTCGGGGTCCCCCCAGATCGCTTGGGCCTTTTTTCTTAGAACTAAAAGTGCAGCAGTTTCAGCAAGTGCAGCTTCTTTTCGTTTAAGTTCCTTTTGGAGATCTTTTAGTTCACGATCTTTTTGGCGAAGATCCTTTTGTAGCTGAGCAGCTTGTTGGGCAATACCGCCATTGGCCTGCATACAGGCATCTCGCCAGGCTTCCACCTGTTCAACAAAGAGACCTTTTGAACGGCAATATTCAGCCATTTCAATCTCGCTTAAAGATGCTGTTTCAACAACTATCAGAAATTTATCCTGTGTACTCCATCTTTCCGCTTCAGGCTCACCGCTTGGAACAGCTATGCCGTTAGCTCTGGCCTTCTTCTTCCAAGCGTGTAGCGTACCTTCGGAAAGGCCGGTTTCTTTAGAAATGGCTTTAACGGATTCATTATTGGGGGGCATCATTCTTTTTATAATAGAGTATTTAAATTCATCACTGTATCTTGTCATAATTTCCTCCCTAGCAAGCTACTTTACTAACTATAGTTCATTTAGAGGTCTATGACAACTATCCTAACACAGGGGGCCCTTCAGAAACCGCTAAAATATTGGGCTCAGAAATATGCAATTTACTCAATAAACAATTCATTATACTACGATTAATCGTTAGTTTTTTATTGTTTATTGAAGACATCAATAATTTTAAGGAGTTCACTTGTATTTTGCTTCATTAAGTCTAAATCATTCTTTGCCTCTACATTTAGACGAATTACCGGTTCTGTATTTGACATTCGAAGATTAAATCGCCATTTATCAAATTCAAGACTTAAACCATCTGTCCAGTCAACTGAAGTACTTTTATTTACAAAGTGCTGCTCTACATTTTTTAGGACTTCCTGGGGATTGTTCACTCGTCTATTGATTTCTCCACTGGCGGGATAAAGTTTAATTCTTTCATTGATTAATTCTGATAAAGGTTTCCCTTGCTTACACATTATCTCTAATATTAATAACCAGGGAATCATTCCACTATCGCAATAGGCAAATTCCTTAAAGTAATGATGTGCAGACATCTCCCCACCATATACTGCATCTTCCAAACGCATACGTTCTTTAATAAATGCATGTCCTGTTTTACTCTGAATAGGTACCCCACCAATTTTTTTTACAAGGTCTATAGTATTCCAAGTTAGACGTGGGTCATGAATAATTTTGGCTCCTATATGCTTTGATAGGAATGACTGGGCTAATAAGCCTACTATATAATAACCTTCAATAAAATTACCCTGCTCATCGAATAAAAAACAGCGGTCAAAATCACCATCCCAAGCAATACCTACATCCGCTCTAGTTTGCCTAACGACTTCTGCGGTTACCTCGCGGTTCTCTGGCAACAAGGGGTTAGGAATACCATTTGGGAAGGTACCGTCTGGGTTGTGGTGTACCTTTATGAATTGTACTGGAAGATACGGTTCCAATGCATCAATAATCTGACCTGCACTACCGTTCCCGGCATTCACAACCATTTTCAAGGGTTTAATTAAAGAAATATCTATATAAGATAACAGATGTTGGACATACTCATCCATAATGTTGACTTTGCGGTAATCACCTAGGGCAATATTTACTTTAGATTCAAAATTCCCGCTTACTACAAGTTCCTCGAGATCCCTTAAGCCACTGTCCCCGCTGATGGGACGAGCCTCACCCTGAACCAGCTTCATCCCGTTATAGTCCTGAGGATTATGGCTGGCAGTAACCATGATGCCACCGTCTAAACCAAGGTGAAAGGTTGCAAAATAAACCTGCTCGGTACCGCAAAGTCCGATATCTGCCACTCTGCAGCCCTCTTCCCTTAACCCACGGGTCAAAGCAGCTGCCAAAGCAGGACTGGTTAGCCGCACATCATAACCAACAACTACTTGCTTTGGATTAAATAACTGCGCATAGGCCCGTCCAATGCGGTAAGCCACCTCCTCGTTTAATTCCTCCGGCACCCGACCTCGAATATCATATGCTTTAAAAGCCTTCCGGCAGTTGGCAATGTTATGTTCTGCCATTCGTATAACCTCCGAAATTAACGTAATTATATTATTATTCCCGTCCTATCCCTAAATAGGTTCAACTCATGCTCCACATATTCAGAAAACTCTTGTCGAAACCTCTCAGAAGAAAAGTGCTGGGCATTTTCCCTACATGCCTGCGGCTTTATTTTGTCCCTTTCTCGTTCAAAGAGATCTACCGCAGATAATAGTGATTCTACTGTTTGTTGCCTAAAGAATACACCTGTGGGTGAAGGATTATCCAATCCCCGAATAGTTTCTAAGGCCCCACCTCTGCCAAAGGCTATGACCGGAGTACCACATGCCTGGGCCTCTACTGGAGTAATTCCAAAATCCTCCTCCGCCGCAAATACAAATGCCTTAGCCCGCTGCATATAGTCTTTTAGCTGATCAAAGGGCTGATAACCAAGTAAAGTTACGTTGGACTTGGCCTTTGCTTTTACTTTATTAAAATCCGGTCCGTCACCAATGACTATTAGATTCTTATCTGGTCTTTGGCTAAAAGCTTCTACAATTAAATCCATTTTCTTATATGGAACCATACGGGAGATAGTTAAATAAAAATCTTCTTTATACTCACCTACGTCAAATTCATCCACAGCCACTGGGGGGTAAATAACCTTCGCTTCTCGGTGGTAAACCTTCCAGATGCGACGGGAAATAAAACATGAATTCGCTGTAAAACTATCTACCCCGTTGGCCGTCCGTATATCCCACATACGTAAGTAATGAAGCAGTACTTTGGCAGTCCAACCTTTTAACCCCCTGTTCAGCTTAGCTTCCTGGAGGTATTGGTGCTGCAAATCCCAGGCATAACGCATGGGTGAATTGACATAAGAAAGATGCAATTGATCCGGTCCCGTAATCACACCTTTAGCCACGGCATGCGAATTTGAAATTATCAAGTCGTAGGCGGAAAGGTCAAGCTGTTCCACCGCCAGTGGCATAAGTGGTAGATAGGAACGATATTTTTTTTTTGCAAAAGGTAATTTCTGAATAAAGCTAGTCTGCGAGAGCTTTTCCTGAAGGAAACTGCGCTGATTGTAAGGGATGAAATCAACCACACTGTACAGATCGGCGTCAGGAAATATTTTGAGCATCTGTTCTAGCACTCTTTCGGCTCCCGCATAGGTGACGAGCCAATCGTGAATAAAGGCAGTTTTCATAATCCATCCCTCTGAAATATTTTAAAAAATAAAAATTTTATTATTTGAAACTCTCAAAAAACATGACTTTTATTCTTTACAAGACTGGCGGGCGTACCAACATAAACACCTGATTCAATAAGATCCTCTACAACCGTTGCCCCAGCACCTATAACCACATCATCTGCAATTCTGACTTTATCAATTACTATGGCCCCAGCACCAATAAACACTCGTTTACCAATTTTACAACGACCCGCAATGGTGGCATTGACTGATATATGAGAAAAGTCCCCTATCTGGCATTCGTGTTCAACTACAGCTCCAGTGTTGATAATGCCCCCTTTTCCAATGATTGCGGATGGGCCAACGTGGGCGTGGTGGGCTAGGAGTGTACCCTCGCCAACCGTTACACCTGCTCCTAAATAAGCTAATGGCGAAACGATGTTTGTCAGCGAGAAACCATTCTCTATAGCTATCTGTATCTGATGCATGCGTTGCCAATTGTCTCCAGACGCCGGAAATACTAAGCAACCCATAGGTAAGGATGTGGGGAATGTCTTGTGTACATCAAAGCTAAAAATCTGTTCTCCCGGTCGAGCGCCGTGATCTACGAATAAAAGTTCTTTAAACCCAATGTGTAAAGCGATATCAGCAACACTTCGTGCGTGTCCACCACAACCCATAATCAGTAAGCTGAGCGTCTTCATTATTACTTCCCCCGAGATTCTGCTATTTCATCCAAAATATTAATGTAATCGTCTACTACATTTCTCCATGTCCGTTTACCAACCACTTCTTCAAAAAATTTACGCTGTCGTTTATAAAGCTCTCCCTTGTTCTCTAATGCCCACTCTATCCGATCTGCTATATCTCTGTAATCATAAGGATTAAAGAGCATATCAGAATTGAGTTCTGGATCAACCATAACTTCTTCTGTCACAGGAATACGTGCCATCACCACCGGTGTCCCAACCGAAATAGCTTCCGCGAAAGTAAAAGGGCACCCTCCCTCAGAAAGGCTAGGGTTAACAGCCAGATCTGCCAGTCGATAACAAGCTGCGAGCTCTTGAGCTGTTAAACCATGTAGACATAGTACATCGTTTTCCAGGTTGTTTTCGTTAATAAAACTAATAATTTCGGGTGTAGTTTTCGGATTACCTGTTAGGACTAATTTTAGTCCAATATATCGGCGTTTTAAAAGATGATTATATGCCCGCAGTAAACTAATAACATTCTTGTTCGGACGAAACTGACTGGCATAGAAGATAAAACGTACATTACCACTGCCAAAAATTTTTGCATTAGGGTGATTAACTACCTTGCTTAACGCTCCTCGGAACAAACTTTGGCATAATTGGTTCGTTACAGAATCATTGAAAGGACATCCTGAAGCAACGACGAGTTCGTCTAAACGGTTAGCACCGTGCGGTACAACATAAACGTTATTTGGATTCACACTGTAACGTTTAACAAGAGTATTCCACATAACATGCTTGCTGTAGGTTACAAAATACTCTCCGCCTCGTATCGCCTCCTCAACCTGCCTGAAATTCTCTAAAAACCGTTCGCCACCTACCCCTGCAAAACCAACTGGAAAATCACCTAACACAACGTCAGGCACGCACATTAACCGTGGTGCAGAAATCTCGTTAAAATGAGGCCAGAACGCAGTAGGGCAATACCAAGCTATAACATCCTGTCGCCGTTCAATCAATCTCCGTAAAATTGCTGATTCTGCCTCTTCCATATAGCGGTACAATCTAACCACCCGGGAATTCTGTTTGGGCTCCCTAAGGATTTGCTGTTGCCTCCGCCGATAGGATTGAACCTTTGAGTTTTTTAACATTATTTGACCAACCTTTTTTCCAAAAGAAAAGATCTTAGAAACGACTAGTATTATGCCACGAAATATTCCGAACATTAATAGAAACGGTAAAAAAATTATCCCCAATAGAATACCTAAGGTTAGACTTCTCATTCCAACTAACTTTTTTTCAATTAATAAAGATAAGTTATCTAAGAAAACGTGCAAACGCTTTAATAATGCCCTAAATTTACCCCGGCTTATACGTCTTTGTTTTATTTTAAGGTAACCCTCATAAGCCCTTAGTAGTAAAGGCTTACTGCGTGGTGAAATAGTTTCAAAGGTTTCTGGATCAACATCGGCCTCAGAGCACAGTTGTTGCAAACTCTGCCGTGTCCAGCTCGGACAGGCCACAACAAAACACACATTGTCCCGTTCCTGAGCCCCTTTTAAAAATTCCGCCAGATGACGACCAAGGCCTTCTGCACGCAGATCAACCGACGGCGGATAGGCAAGATATATACCATATTTTTTTACAGACATGCTCGTACCGCCTCCCAGTAAGCCCCTGCTACATTTTCTAGAGATTGCATGGCTAATTTTTCAGTTGTGGGCAACAGGTTCCTCCGGCTTTGAGCTTCTCTTTCCATATATTTGAGTTGCCGTGCCATATCCTCTGGATTGTACGGATCCATCCATCTTAAATTTAAATCAAACTGCGTATCGATCTCGCGCATGGCAGGATAGTCGCTCGAGAGTGCAGGTACCCCTAGGGCTGCAGCTTCTATTACACTAAAAGTACCAGTATCTATTAAGGCAGGATGCCATAAAAATGCCGCTAATGAAAGTTGAGATCGGTAGACCTGTTCGGGCAGTTCGCCCAAAACTTTTACATTATTGCGTAACTCCTTACTCCCCATAAGCATTTTCTTTAGGGGTTTAAGATGATCCTCTTTACTTTTCAAAATATTTTCAGTGTTAACACCGCTAATACAGCACTCAAGTCTTCCGCCGTACTCTTCATAATAGATAAGCAAAGCCTTAAACGCGTTTACGTGATTCTTATGTGGTGCCAGATTTGTGGTCCACAAGAAGTATCTTGGATTACCAGTGGGTTTACTAATAGCATCGTTCAGCCAATAATGGGGCGCCAGCATGGGTACTTTAACTATTTTTCGTTCTGGTATTCCGGCAAATTGAACTGCATCCCCGCGGGTAAATTCTGTAGTAACCATTACCCGCTCTGCTACGTGTGCACTTGCAATAAATTTTGCGTTGATATCAGTAGATAGGACCTGAATATAACGCTGTAGATAATCATATACTACTAACACATAGGGGCGTAGTGGTAATAACGGATGTTCCAATCGATCCGATACTACGACCCATAAATCGCAATCCAGGAACTGGTTTATGCCGTCATCCGGAATTTGATATGATGCTGACTCCATTGGTAGGTAATCTAAACCGGCATATACCATAGCCCGATATGCTTCCTTGCTATCAACGACACGCCACCAAAAAGGACGTCGCTTAATGTTTGTTGGCAAATCATTAAATTCCTCGTCAGGGTAAAGTGAGGGGTTATCTAGGTGAGCTAAAATAACCTCTGCAGGCTCACTTGCTTGTCGACTTCCTAAATCTATAGCCTGTGCTAATAGCTTTGCAGCTCGCAGTGACCCACCCCGATAGCCTACAGGGATGAATACTACGATACGGTATTGTCTCCTATCAGGTGTTAACAGCCTCTTTCTACTCCGCTCTAAGCCTTCTAGTATTCTGCTAAATCCTTCCTGCCAGGCACCCTCGCAGTTCTCAGGCCTCATCGGTTCTAGGAGACAAGTCTGGCTGTTTCGAATTTCCTCAATAAGAGACCAATCATCGTTTAAAATTTTCTTAATTTTTCGTCGGGCTTCTGCAATTGTCTTACAGCGGCCAGGTAGATTCTTACCGCCTAATCGATCTAGCATACCCCCGGCCATAAAAACAAGAGGCATACCCGCCCTGATAGCCTCAAAAGGATGGTAGTGAATATGGTTTGGTTCCGTACTATGGTAAAACATCACACGCATTTGACGCATTCTTTCTTCATGCATATCAATAGGCAAAAAACCAGATACGTTGGGGTCATTTGTTCGTATGGGCTGAGCTCCACCAATTGAGTACGGAAAACCTTTAAACTCCCTCAAAAAATCTACATATATTTTTCTATAGTAAGGATTGCATCCAATATCTGGACATATAAACAATACTTTTCTGTCGTTTCCCTGCCAGTTATCATTAATGGATGCATTATGTAATCCTAACGGCAAATATACGTTTTGTGTTCCTATATATTCATGCTCGTTACAATGAAGGTGTCTGTATGCCTCTGCAAACCAAAAACGATCTCCAAGAGCTTTAATGTAAGCACGTCCCTTGTAGGGCGTTATCATATCAAGCAAACTTGAATAACTAGTTTCTTTAGGCATTCCATATGCCCGTAAAAGCACCGATCCACGGAAGTGCTTAACAATCCCACAAACAACTTCAGGGTTCCACAAAATAAAGAAAATAATATCAAAATATTTATTAGCAATTTCCCACGCCTCTGGTCCAGGATCAGAATACCAGTCTGCATTGTTTAGGACTGTTAGGTCTTCCTTTGGAATAGTTAAATTTTCATCTTCCGAGTAATCAATTGATGCACTACGAAAGTTTGGGTCTTTTGGGAAAATTTTGGGGAGAAAAATCTCATTAATACCAATTTTCTTAAGCATTTGTACTTCAAATTTTCTCGCAGAAGTGTGATTAAGTAACCACATTACTCGTATTTTTTTTTCTCCAATCATCTTAAGCTCCAATCCCATTAACTCTTTTATACGTTTTCACTGCTTCAGTTATCTCACCATCAAAAACAATTTCTCCTCGGTGGAATACTACTCCTCGCTGACAAATAGTTTGCAACGCACTAAAGTCATGGGAGGCTAAAACCAAGATTTTAGCTTGTTCCACTAAATCTAAAATTCTTTTTTTAGCTTTGACCATAAATCTGGCGTCCCCCGCACCGATTACTTCATCAATTAACATGATATCCCCGCCCACAGCGGTAGAGATAGCAAAGGCCAGTCGAACTTGCATACCCGCAGAGTAGGTTTTGATTGGATAATCAATGAACTCCCCCAGATCAGCAAAAGCTACTACTTCTTCTTCGATCTCCCGAAGTAACCGGGGTGATAAACCAAGTAAAAGACCTCGATAAAAAATGTTTTCTCTTCCCGTTGCATCTGGTTCAAAACCAAGGCTCAAATCAAAAAGAGAGCGTACATTACCCTTGATAATGCGTCGGCCGCTGGATATAGGATAAAGGTCGGCAGCCATTTTGAGAAAGGTACTTTTTCCAGCACCATTGTGTCCAAGCAGCCCTACTCGCTCTCCTGCACGGACTTCCAGATTAATATTCTTAAGGGCATGGACATCTTGTACTGCATTCTTTTTTTTATTTCCCGTTAAAATATTCCCTAAAAGGGTCTTAAGAGAACGTTCTTTAAAAGCAACGGATGAGTAGTGAAGGTTAACATTTTCAAGCAAGATATATGGCGATGTCATAGGTAAAAGATCACCCTTTCCTCTGCACGTCTTCCTACAATCCAAGCAAGAAAGCTAAAAACTAACATTGTACCCAAGCAGTATGCATAGTTTTCAAATGTAGGCCATTTCCCATGCAGAAGTGGTGCACGAACAAGCTCCAAGAGGTGGTAGATCGGGTTATAATCAATCAGCGCATGCAAATCTCCATTGCGAAATATTTTATCTTCAAAGTATATTGGTGACACAAACCACATAGCCTGAAAAATTAAACCCAGGGCATGTGGTAGATCACGGAAGCGTACTGCTATGTATGCTAAAGCCGTAGCTAGGGGCCACACAATAAGCGCAACAATTGGATAAATAGATAAAGCGGCTAACCATGTCCAGCCAAAATTTTTTGGCATTACTACTAATACCCAAAGTACCAGACTAATGCTGGAAAGCATCAATACCATCAAATTAGTTAAAGTAGTGCGAAGTGTGTAGATTGCTAGTGGATGTCTGCACTGCTTAATATAGGCATCTGCTTGAACAAAAGAAAGAGCTCCTCCAATGGCAGTGGCAATTACAAAATCCCAAAGCACCATGCCTGAGAGAATATAAGGAGCATATTCACGTATCTCTGTATGAAAAATTTTACTAAACACTATGGATAGCAATGCTGTCATACCAAGAGGCTGAATTATTGACCAGAGGATCCCAAAAAAGGATCGGCGCCATCTGGAACGTAAGTCAGATAATGCAAGATGAGTAAAAAAGTATCTTGCTGCCCAGACTCGCTGGAAATAATTACTCACTAGACCATCTCCATTGTCTTTTACAATTCATCCTGAATCCGTAAAGTAATTTTCTGCCTCACCCCATAATTTATAGGGAAATGAAGGAATATGTAGAAATATACATCTAATCGATATTTCTAATCTTCACCTCAGGGGTGCAACATGAAAAAGATAAGAAACAAGAAAATCAAAACCAAAAACAGAGACGATGATAGGCTCACTATCTTTGAAATTGAACAAGGTGACGAAGAGCTAACCACCCATTCGGGCTTAGCTCTTATCGGAGCCTTACTGACTAATACCAAGATAAAAACACGACTGAACAATACAATGTCTGCTGAACAAAAGAAACCCCATATTTCTAATGGAAGTGTTGGTATTGCCTACATTGGCTTGTTATGCCAAGGCAAGAGTGATTTTGACCACATTGAACCCTTTCGAGAAGATAATTTCTTTGCAATCTCGTTAAACATCAAAGAGACACCGTCAAGCCCAACCCTTCGCCAACGATTAGATATGGTTGCTAAAGATAAGCAATGGAATAATATCCTGTTGGAAGAATCTGCGGGGCTAATCAAAAAAACAAATGCACCACTAACCCCAGCGTACCTGTGTCGAGAAAATAGAGCTTATCTTCCACTAGATATTGATGTGTCTCCCTTTGATAACTCCAACACCAAAAAAGAAGGGGTCTCCCGCACCTACAAAGGCACCGATGGTTACGCTCCCATCTTTGCATATCTAGCAAAGGAAGGTTATTGCGTAAATACTGAGCTACGCCAAGGGAGTGAACATTGCCAAAAGAACACCTCAGAATTCGTTGCTGAAAGCATTCGCTATGCCCGAAAAATTACCCAGTTGCCTTTGCTTTTAAGGATGGACTCAGGCAATGACAGCGCTAGTAATATTGAAATTTGCTTAAATGATGATACTAAGGCTGATTTCATTATTAAGCGAAACCTTCGCAAAGAAACCCCTGAAGGGTGGCTACTATTGGCAAAGAACAATAAAGATATTTACTGCCAGGAACGTGAAGGTAAAAAAGTCTACTATGGTTCCATGATGAAATACAAAAAGGAGCTGAAAAGAGAAATCAGGGTAGTTTACAAAATTACCGAAAGAACCTTTGGTAAAGATGGCCAGATATTTCTCGTACCCCAGGTGGAGGCAGAAACCTATTGGACCTCATTGCCAGACCCTCCACATGTAATCGAAAGACTATACCACGAACATGGCACCAGTGAGCAGTTTCACAGCGAACTTAAGACAGACCTGGATTTAGAAAGACTGCCCTCTGGCAAATTTGACACTAACAACCTAATACTACATTTTGGAGTAGTGGCCTACAATCTGTTGCGCATGATAGGACAATCAACAACTAGAATGCAGCATGTGCCCTTGCGAAAGCAGGCAGAACGCCGTAGGATTAGGACGGTGATTCAGAACTTAATCAGGTTGGCATCACTGTTAGTTTCACATGCAAGAAAGAAGAAATTACGATTTGGAAAGCACAGCCCCTGGTTTGAAACATTTAAACAAGCTTACTCTGTGTGTTTAGCAAGATAGAAATATCCACAGAACGATAAAACTTTGCACTAAAAGGAGTGCTTAGATTTTTATTGCCAAATTTAAGCTCAATACTATTGAGAGATTCATTAAATGCTAGTGGCAATTCTTAAAATATAAATTTTTACATATTTTACTGAAAGATAAGGTTACAGAATAGGTAACTCACGGATTCAGGAATTCATGCTTGTTATTAAAAACTGGTAATAGGTTTTACCATCTTTGATTTTGAACCAGATGCACATATGCTTTTACAACATATTTTTCTGAATACATATAACTTTCATTAAGAACAATTAACAACTAAATTAATCTTTAGGCAAAAAAATTCTTAATAGTGCTACAAATAAAATCTACTTGCTCTTTTTTTAATCCAGGCCAACTTGGCATGTTTATACCCTTACTACCAAATTCCTCTGCTACTGGGAATATTTCAAACCTTTGATTGTACATTGGCATTGTATGCACCGGGTAAAAAAGTGGTCTTGTTTCAATACCAGCATTCGCCATGTGTTCACGCAAAGGATCCCTTATTTCCTCATTCTCAACTAAAATAGAACACATCCAATAAGAGTGATAGACTTCCCCAATTTCATCATGAAACTTAACTGGCGCTACGGATAAACTATCTTTATACCATTGAGCTAATTGTCGCTTTGCTTTTATGAAGTCATCAGCTTGCTCTAACTGAGCAAGCCCAATTGCAGCACATATATTAGTCATTCTATAATTAAAACCTATTACATCATGCCAATATTGGCGATACTCAGCAACACCTTGTCCCTTAAGATGAACCAATTTATTGTGTAGAGACTTATGCTTGGTAACTACCATTCCCCCCTCACCCGTTGTAATGGTTTTATTACCAAAGAAACTAAAAGTCCCAATGTCACCAAATGTACCAACATGCTGTCCTTTGTATAAAGAACCAAAGGCCTCCGCACAGTCTTCAACTATGAACAAATTATAGTCTTTAGCAATAGAGGTTAATCGATCCATGTCACACGGATGACCATATAAATGAACTACCATTATGGCTTTAGTTTTGGGAGTAATTTTTCTTTTAACGTCATCCGGATCCATTTGCCAAGTTGTTTTAAGTGAATCCACAAAAACAGGGGTAGCCCCAGTATATGCTATTGCATTTACTGACGCTATGTAAGTAAAAGTTGGAACTATAACTTCATCTCCTGGCCCAATACCCAATGCTACTAAAGCTAAATGAAGCGCTACAGTACCATTAGATACTGTAGTCGCATATTTACTATTGATATAAAAAGAAAAGTTATTCTCAAACTCTGCCACATATCTACCCTTAGAAGATATCCAGCTCGTCTCTAGACAATCCTGTACATATTTCATTTCGTTTCCAGTGAGGCTAGGCTGATAGACAGGTATCTTAAGCTTATTAATTGTACTCACCTCTTACTTAATTAAAATTAAATAAATTATTCATGTCCGTTCTTAATTTCAAATCCATTATTTTTACATAAAAGATCCCGTTTAGCTATTCTCAAATCTTCTTCTACCATCATATTAGCCAGTTGGTTAATAGTAACTTCTGGATACCAGCCTAACTTTTCTCGTGCTTTAGTTGGGTCTCCTAATAAGAAATCTACTTCGGTTGGTCTAAAATATCTCGGGTCAACACAGACCAGCACATTACCAGTACCACTGTCTACTCCTATCTCATCTACACCTTGACCACGCCATTCAATTTGAATGCCAATTTGATTAAACGCCAGTTCAACAAAATCCCGTACAGAGTATGTTTCCCCAGTTGCTATAACAAAATCCTCGGGCTTATCTTGTTGAAGCATAAGCCACATAGCTTTTACATAATCTCCAGCAAAACCCCAGTCTCTTTTAGAATCCAAGTTTCCTAAATAAAGCTTCTTCTGTAAGCCCAATTTTATCCTGGCAACAGCACGGGTAATTTTTCTGGTTACAAATGTCTCTCCTCTAAGAGGTGATTCGTGATTAAATAGAATACCATTGCATGCAAAAATATTGTATGCCTCTCTGTAGTTTACAGTAATCCAATAGCCATATAGCTTTGCTGCTGCATATGGACTTCTTGGGTAAAAAGGAGTTGTCTCTTTTTGTGGAGTTTCCTGAACCTTTCCAAACAATTCGCTCGTTGATGCCTGATAATACTTTGTTTTCTTTGCCAATCCTAATATTCGAATAGCCTCTAAGAGTCTTAGTGTTCCTAGAGCATCAGAATTTGCAGTATACTCGGGAGATTCGAATGAAACTGCAACATGACTTTGTGCAGCAAGGTTATAAATTTCGTCAGGTTGCACCTCTTGAATAATTCTTATTAAGTTAGTAGCATCTGTTAAATCCCCATAATGAAGCTTTAATCTTACATCTTCTTCATGAATATCTTTAACTAAATGATCTATTCTTTCAGTATTAAACATTGATGCTCGACGCTTTATACCGTGCACTTCATAACCTTTCTGTAATAGAAACTCTGCCAAATATGCTCCATCTTGTCCTGTAATACCTGTTATTAATGCTTTTTTCACTATTTTTCCCCTTCCTAAATACATTAATTGCTATAAAATATTTATATACAAATACTAGCATCTGCCAAAGTCATCATTTATTCTAACAATATCATCTTCTTCCAAATATTCACCTAATTGTACTTCAATAACTTCTAACAATACCTTACCTGGGTTCTCCAGTCTATGCTTATAGCCCGTTTGAACGAAAGTGCTCTCTCCACTTCTTACTAAGAAGTCTTTACCCTCAACTGTTACTTTTGCAGTTCCTTTAACAACAATCCAGTGTTCACTTCGGTGGTGATGCAACTGATAACTTAACTTTTTCCCAGGAAGTACACTAATACGTTTAATCTTGTAAAATAACCCTTCTTCCAGAATAGTATAAGAACCCCATGGTCTATATGTAGTTAAATGATAATCTACTTTAGAATCTTTTAGCTTCTTTAATTTATCAACAACTTCTTTAACCTTTTGCGATTGATCCTTCTTACAAATCAATAAAGCATCTTTTTCATCCACTATTATTAAATCATTGACGCCAACAATTGCAACAGCCTTATCCTTATCTGTGTAGAGGAGGTTATTAGTGGAATCGATTAGTATGTCTCCATCAAACACTACATTATTATTCTCATCTTTTGCGAACTGATCGTAGAACGCGTCAAAGCTACCCAAGTCTGTCCACTTAACGTTCATTGGAACAACTGCTACCCTTTGAGACTGCTCCATAATTCCATAGTCAATCGATATATTCGGTGTTATTTCATACGTTTTCTCTATATCATTTTCTTGGAAACTCATAAATACTTCTGGACAGTATCGCTTCACTTCCTCTGTAAAGATATCTGTCCGGAACATAAACATACCACTGTTCCAAAAATAGCCTTTATTTATATAACTCTCAGCTGTCTCTAAATTTGGTTTCTCTTTAAATTTGTCCACCCTATAGCCCTGCCCTATAGCAGATTGGGGTTTAATATACCCATAACCAGTGTGTGGCTTTGAGGGTTTAATTCCATAAGTTATGATATAATCATTTGCGAAATTAACACCCGATAGAATAGTTTCAACAAATGCTTTTTCGTCTTCAATTAAGTGATCTGATGGAAATACCACTGAGATATCGTCACCATTTTTCTGAATTTCCTTTACTGCATAATAAATAGCTGGCAAGGTATTTTTACCAGACGGCTCGATAAGGATATTCTTCTCATTAAACTTATAACCAAGCTCTTCAATCTGCCCTAATGCTAAAAAGCGATACTCTTTGTTTGTGACTATAAATATTTGGTTAGAATCTGTTATTTTTAAACATCTCTTAAAAGAAGTCTGAAAGATTGATTTATCCATTCCTTTCAGTTTCAAGAATTGTTTTGGGTAGTTTGTTCTGCTAAGTGGCCAAAGTCTTGTTCCACTGCCACCTGCTAAGATAATTACTTTCATTTATAACTCCTTCCTGCTTACAATCTTATTAATAAGCTCCCTCTCGTTTTATAACAACTCGAATTGTCTTTAGAAGAAGTACTATATCCAACCAAATTGACCAATTCCTAACATACCAGGTATCTAATTTAAGTCTTCCTTCAAATTCAATAAGGTTCCGTCCACTAACTTGCCATAGACCTGTTATTCCTGGTTTTGCTACTAGTATGTCATGAATCCAATCCCCCATCTGGTTCTTTTCCCTAATCAAATAGGGTCTTGGTCCTACTAGACTCATATCACCAAGAATTACATTAATTAATTGGGGTAATTCATCTAAGCTGTATTTTCTTAAAAAGCAACCAACCCTGGTTACTCTGGGATCATTTCCCTTTAATTTGTTATAAGTCTGCCACTCCTCTCGGGCGTCCTTATTTGCCTTGAGATAACTTTTTAGTATCTTATCCCCTGCCAAATACATGGTGCGGAACTTGTAGCATATAAAAGTTTCACCATTTTGTCCCAATCTTTCTTGTTTAAAGAAAGCGGGTCCCCGAGAGTCAACTTTTATTAATACTGCTAGGATAACCAAAATTGGAATGCAGAGAACTGAAATGATAGTTCCTGTAACAATATCAAAGGCACGCTTAATACCTCTGTTGAGGGCAGATCTTAACTTATTCTTAATATTCAGTAACAGGGTTTGTTCATCAAAGAAATATTCAACTTCAATTCCGTTCATGGATAAGCCAAAAAGATCCGGTACTACCATAACATTATTAACCAGTGGCTGCAGCCTGTTAGTTAAAGTAACCAATTCTTTAGGCGGTAGCCCTGGGGCTGCGACAATAACATCTTGGACCTTTGTTTTAGCAATAAGTTCTTCTGCATCTTCAAAATTACCTAATATAGGTATTCTTAATCCTGACTTAGATTCATGAATATTGATTAACTCTTTATTATCATCCAAAAAACCTATGGACTGATAGCCCATGGTATACTCACGTGTTAATGCCTTAAGAACCAATTCTCCAGTCTTACCTGCGCCAACAATTAAAACGGGTTTACTCCAAACCCCAAGCCTAACCAATAATTTTTTACCTAAATACCTAAGTAAAGGTATATACAAAATACTAATTAACCAAGACATGATAACTAAAGTTCTGGATATTTCTGCACTTAGTTTGGCCATGTAAAGAAAAGAAATGGCTAATGTCACTGCCAAGGTCGAGGACTTAAGAATTTTTTCGACTTCCTTCCAGTAGGGAAGTCTTTTCTGATATAGGTCCTCATAGGCCATACAGACGATTAATACTAAGGGTAGCCACCATAGGTTAACGATAGTATCGTTTAACAACTCGGGCTTAAACAACCCCGGAAGTATTATTGGCAAAAAGTTTATTCTAAGTATATAGGCAGTTAAAAGACTAAAGCCTATGGCCAATACGTCTAATATAACCAGTGCAGGGACAGCTATAAGGGTTTTTGCCGTTGTAAATGATTTCATTGTTCTTGATTCATACTGATAGGGAACATCCATTGATGGTTTTACTGCTGGACCCCCAGACATTGAAACACCTCCAGCAGATTTGTTAACTGGCAATTAACGATAAAAGTTGATTATACTGTTTTTTAATATTTGGATTTTCTTTTTCTGCAGATTTTAAAAGGTTTTCCGCTTTGCTGATATCACCCTGCTTCTGAGCAATTAATGCTTGCCAAACAAGGGAATCTTTATTAATCTGAGGATTCTGGGAAGCTTCATTAATGTTTTGGGCTGCTTGAACTAGGTTCCCTTGAATCAAATTAGCAATACCTATGTTTAGTTTTATTTTGTCAGTTACTGCAAGTGGTTGTGCATAAATCCAAAGTTTTTTCTTTTCTGGACTTATTTTTTTAAGCACAGCTGTTATTTTATCCGGTATAGCTATTGTTTCTTTGGTATAATTAGCCACAGTTTTGGGTTGCTTATTTTGCAATTCTCTTAAGGCTACATTTATCAGTGTATCTGAATATTGTTCATAATACTTAACTTTTAAGGGTGCTAATTGAATGGCCCTTTCAGCAGTCGTTACGGCCTTCTCAGTTTCACCTGCTCGTACGTATATAACAGCTGCCTCCAGATATCTATCTGGATTGTAGGGGGCTAACTCTATTGCCTTGTCAGCGTTTTCTACAGCTTGCTTAGGCATTTTAAAGGCACTATATAATTGGGCTGCAAGGCCATATGTCTTAGCTTCCATTGGGTTCATTGTTATAGCCTTTTCCGTTAAAGCTATGGCCTCCTGCCCTTGTCTTGCATTAAGTGCTTTTATAGCAGCATCATAGAGGTTATCGGAAGAAATCATTATTAAAGATCCTGTAAAGATGACCAATGTAACAATAATAGAGGCCACTAATGTGTATCCTGAGTACAGCTTTCCCTTTTCTTTTGGGCTTTCCTGGCTAAAGTTCTGGTCCAATCTTACCATGCACCCTACTAAGGTAAAAAGGATCATCGTTAACGCAGCTAAGGATAAATTAAAATCTATTACTGAGTGGGACAAAATTGCTAAGATCGCACAAATTAAAGTGGCTGCCATCAATTTTTCTTCCGTGCGGGAGAATTTAAATACTCTATAAGCAAGTTTTATAAACATCCCCCAGATGGCAATTATTATAAGCAAACCCAAGAGACCTGCTTCGATGGTTGCTTGCAAAAAATAACTGTGCATTACGCGTACATTATAAGCATAGCTCTGGAATATTGTATAGGCTTCTGCCCAACCTCCGCCGCCCCACCCAATGAATGGTCTTTCCTGAATCATTTTGAAACTATCTTCGTACGTTGTGAAACGTTCCATAGCTCCAAACATATGTATTTTTTCTAAAAGAATATCAAAAATCCCTGTATGGTATAAAGCAAATGTCCCCCCTAGGAGCATACCTAGCAAAAAAATAAGTATTTGTTTCAATGAGATATGGGGTGCTTTTGATTTATATTTATTAATAATCCACTGGTAAAGGGAAGTAATTATTATACCAGTCATCACCCAAAGCCATGCCTGAAAAACATTCTTATTCATTATACTTAAAAGAAACATCTTGCTGCCTAAGAAGGCAAATAGAGCTAATAATATGTTACTAAGGATTAGGATAAATCTTTTATTGTCTGGATAAAGAAGCCATAAAAGTGAAGAAAAAATACCAAATATGATATAGCCACCATGGGATTGAGTTGAGAAAAATACCAATAACAGAAGATATGTACTGGAGCTAAAAAAATAATTAGTTAGTTTATTTTTGTATTCCTCCGTGAGATAAAAGCCAATAAAAATAATTGCAGTCAAGAAGGATGCTAAAGTATTTTTATATTGAAAGACTGAAGCAATGGTACCTCCATCGCGTAGAGAATATGCATCCTTTATATCTAACCAACCTGAAGCAACAAACAAGCCTGCTAATGCTACACACACTCCGTTAAAGAATAAAACAGCAAAAATTTTTTCTATATGTTTAGATGTGCGAATTACACGAACAGCGGTCCAAAAGACAAAAAAATACAAGATATTTTCAAATACTTCATCAATAGCCAAAGCATAGTTAACAGCTGAAAAAGAAGCAATGATATAAACAACTGGTAATGCTAAGACTAAATAATCTAATGGATTTGAAAAAAAACGTACGTTTTTCCTTTGAAAGCTAATTATTGAAGCAAAAAGAAAAAGGATAGCTGCAGCTAGTAATGCCACTCGCTGATTATCTGGAAAAAATAACCCATTAAAAAAGGGACCTATGAATAACAGGCAACAAAGTCCCCAATATGTCAGACGGTCAAAAAGACTCTCTGTTTCTAGTATTACCTCATTACCTAGTAATGGTGTTCTTGTGTAGCCCATACACTAACTCTCCTTATTCTTTTTTATTCTACATTTTTTATTCTACAATTACATTATATATCCCTTTCTCATATTTGTTTTTTAAGTTTATAAAATCTGGCTTCTTTGCCAGAAAAATGTTAGCCTGTATTTTCCTTAGATAACAGAACCTAATGGGGTTCTCTGACTTTATAATTGCACTTAACATAAAACCACCCTAGTATGAAAGAAATTCTCCTCAGGGTGGTTTAAACAGATTCAACAATCTAAGATACTTTTGATTTATGCTTTTGTTTTATTTTGTTCCATTTCTTTTAGAGCATTGGTAACATGTTCTTTAATAGCTTCTAATTTAATATTAATGTTAAGCATTTTACATATTTGCAGCAACTTAGCCTTTTCATCTTTGTATTTTCCGCTGACTAAAAATATCATAACCAATTCTTGTACCAATAAAAGTTTTATATTAGGGTCCAGCGCCTCCATTGGCTGTAGTATTTCTTCAATACTATATTTTTTCTGTACTTTCGACCATATCCTAGAGGCATACTCTTCAGGTATACCGTAGTTTTTCAAGATATTATACACCACCATTTTCTGGGATTCGGTAATTTTCTCACCAGAAGTGGCAATAGATGTTAAAGTTTCAACGTATATTATTCTATCTTCTAAGGTTTTAAATAGTTCCATTTTTTAATGCACTCCTTTGCTGAATCTTCATACTAACTATTCATTATAACATTACTTTGTCATTTTTTAGCTTCTTTTAGTAAAATTTTTGGTAAAAGTAGTTTTCCTCTTTTTATCCGCATTAATTCCCCTTGCCCACATTAAAACCCTGTGATACTAATTCACAGGGTTTTAATTTTTTATAAAAATGCAATAGAGCATTGGTTGATGTCTGCATCTGAATTCACAATTGTTTCCGGAGTAAATTTAAAGGATCTTAGTAAAAACATTCCGGGTTCTAAAATATATTGTTCTATTACAAAAGCAGCTCTCGCAACTATAGACTTATTGGTATCTACAATTCCAAATTGAAATCTTGAAAGTACTGTTGGCTTAGCTAACCTATGCCTAAGAACTATTGCTACAGTTAATGAACCATCGTTATTCTTTTCTATACTGTATGTATCAATATTTATTGACCCTTCTTGGACTGATGGTAGTTTTTTTAAAAAAGTAGTAAATTGCCTCATTTGTTCTTCATTTAAAGGTTCCGGTAGTCTATCTTCTATCACAAGCATATACGGAGGTATATTTCTACTATTGAAAGCTATTTTGAGATCCTTAAGAGAGTTATCAAGAGTTAAATCTTCTTTGCCTAGATAAAATCGCCAAGGTCTAACGCTATACGCAGGTATATCTCCCATGTCACTCAAATTTATAGTTACACTAGCTAGCACTTCTCCCTTTGGATTTAATATCTTTAGAGGTGTCTGAGTAAAACATATTTTATGAGATGTAACGTTTCTTAGATAAAAACCTATTTCAATTTTGTCTTCCCAGTTAACGGTATAAATTGAGTCAATTGCAACAGTTCCATCAGTAATTTGAGGTAAATTATTTATCTCTTCTTGCATTAAATGTAACTCAATATCAGATCTCTTTTTGTATATTTCATCTTGATGTAATGAAAGGTTGAGCGCAATGCTCATTTTTAAATACCCCCTGCTTAATATTTACATTTTTTATTCATGTTTCTTATTATAGCATACTGTTTAAAGCTATAATGATAGTACTTTAACAGCAAGTTTATCCATTATCCGTAATTTTTGCTACTAGGGTATATCTAATTAATGAAAATCCACCCATAGGGTGGATTACTTTATAACAGGGTTTAACTCACCAGTTAATTTTTGAAGTTTATCAACAGTAACAGTATGTGAGACCGCTGTGGATAATTTAGCTACTTGTAGCTGACCTAAGGAATACGCTACTTCATCTACCACATCTTTTGTGGCCATGCCAACTTCATACTTGGCTTTGACTACTTTCAGGGTCTCTTGGAGCTGTTTTTCTTTTACTTCGTATTGCATATACTTAGTTTGTTTATCCAAAATATCCAAACAATAGGCTTTTGCTAAAAGACGAATACTTTCTTCTGTATCCCTAACCTCATTCTGGGCCTGGGATTCGGTATATTCCCCGATATCGTAAGAATCCTCGTAATACTTTGCATTACTTTCCTTTTTTGCTTTCTCTTTTTTAGCCCACACTTCAAAGGAATTGTTTACTGACCTTAACACCATTGTATCTACATCTAGATTTTCTATGGGTGTAAAGGCAACTGTATCCACGAGTTCTGGACGTGCTTCTTGATTATTTCCCATTAACTTATTTAAATTACTATAGGCTTTCGTAAGTGTGTTGGTCTTTTCTTCAATGGCTGCTTTGTCTTCTTTTAAGGTGCTTTCAGCAGTAAGTACATCCATTTGAGTAGCCATGCCGACTTCATACTTAGAAACCACCTGGGAGTGTTTAATCAATGATACGGCAAGCTTCTGGTGTGCAGTTGCCAGATCCTTCTTTGCTAAAAGAACGTTGTAATAGGCTTCTTTGACATCAATTACTAGTTGTCTTTTTTGATTATCCAGCAATTTTTCAGTGGAACGGTAGCCTAAATCAGTTTCAAAATATACTTTGTGAATTTCTCTATCCTGTTGTTCTGGTATGTTATACCCAGACATTATCCCATTCATGGACCATTTTATATTATCACGGGTTATATCCAACTTTTCCATGTCTAATTCGGTATTTTTTATTTGTGTGTTATAAATAAAAGCCTTTTGGGTAGCCTGTTGCAACGTTAGTTTGTCTACTGTTTGTTGCGCATAGGAAGGCATAGCTTGGAGCATAATTGATATCATGCTAACCATAAGAATAAATATTTTTTTTCGCACGACAAAGCCCCCTTTGGCTATAGTTAGATAAAGCCCGAGCCTTTTGGCTCGGGCTTTTGATTCATTAGCTAGTTATTCTATTGATTAGTAGGAGATAACAACTTGACCGTTAGCAAACCCTACCATTGCGCCAAAGCCTTCAGCAACATAACGAGCGGGTAACATGGTGCGGCCATTAA
The DNA here is from genome assembly GCF_000016165.1 of Desulforamulus reducens MI-1. Taxonomy (GTDB): domain Bacteria; phylum Bacillota; class Desulfotomaculia; order Desulfotomaculales; family Desulfotomaculaceae; genus Desulfotomaculum; species Desulfotomaculum reducens. Next base: position 3,422,064 of record NC_009253.1, read on the forward strand.
CAATTTCAGGAGCTACATCCATGGTTACAGTAGTGTCGTTGTTCATCAGAGTTTTGCTACCGATGGTCAACTTAACTACATCGTTACCTTTGGTCAGAGTTACAACACCGTTTTCATAGGCAATGTCTTGTTCGCTCACACCCAGAGCCAGTGCTAAATATTTAACAGGTACATAGGTGCGTCCTTCTTTAATATAAGGGGCAGCATCCATAACCTTGGTTACACCGCCAGCAGTGTAAATGGAAGATCCAATGTTGAAGAGAACAGTGCCCGCTTCAGGAGCAGGAGTTACAACTTTAGCTGCAACGGTCTTAGCAACGGTGGTGGTGTCAAATTCACCACTGTCAAGGGAATTGTCGGCGCCATCTTTCTCTTCTGCACCTTCTAACCAACCTTTTTGAGCTTTATCGTTTTGTACGATAGCGCTACCTTTAACCTTAGCTTCGATGATACCTTCAGGAATGGTGCGGTCTAAATCTACGGTAATACCGGAAATCTTAATTTTGGAAGCCTTGCTGGATTCGCCTTTAATAGGGATAATCAGGCGAGTGTCACCATTTGCAGTATCAATATTGTCTTCATCGATGTCCAGGTTGCCTTCGATAACTTCTACTTTGTAGTCGTTCCACTTAACTCCATCGGTCAAGTCAACATATAATTCGGTCTTTTTCTTGGTGTAATCGTTGGTCTCGGTAATAGCACCATCTTTCAGTTCGGTGATAACGATATCGCCAATGGCTTGCTTCTTAACACCAACTTTAACGTTGCTAGCTTGACCTTCGATTTTAACAGGGTTAACAGCCTTAGCGATAACCAGCTCGCCTTCGCCGCCAGCTTTACCGATTACTTTCATTTCGATGTCGCCAGCTTTACCAGCTTCAACGGAAAGTTGTAGTTTGAATTTCAGTTTGCCACCACTGGTGTTGCCTTTAGTGGACTGGCCAATTTCAAGTTCAACTTCATTATCATCGATGTCATCAGCAGCTACGAAGGTGTCCTTAACTTTAAAGTCATCTTGGGTAAACTTAACGTCGGTCACTTTAACCCAAGAAGGTAACTCAAGGGTGACTTTACGACCTTCGATAAATGTTCCTGCAACAGATTCTTCAATGGTGATTTCTTCAGTTTCTTCGTCAAAACGACCAGCAAATAATTCTTCTACTTCTTTAACCTTCAGGTCAACTCCGAAATCGGAATACTTAGCAATTACTACATCAGCATCAGTAACATTATCACCGGACACGTTAACTTCAACGTCGCCATATTTAGCATCTTTGTCGGGATCAATCACCGGAACAATGGTGATAATACCGCGTTGGTTGGTGCTGTTGGTAGTAGGCTTGAAGTAAATATTCAGGTTTCTACCATCGATTTGATAACCTTGAACTTTGTTAGCAATATCAGTTGAAGTTAAGCTGTTAGCAGAAGTAATATCTGCGTTAGCAAAGGATCCGGAGAAAGAAACTTTGAAATCACTGTTTGCTTTCCAGTCAAAGTCGGTAGGTAATTTTACCTTAATTTTTTGGTAATCAGTACCCATGGAACCTTTGGCAGCTTCTTCAATGGTGATTTCACCAGCTTTAGAAGTAGCATCGCCAATGGTTTCAACGTCTTCTACAGTGGTAACGGTATCTCCATCAAAGGCTCTGGCAATTGTGAGTTCTTGACTGGTTACAGCAGAATCTTTGCCATCGATCTTGACTTTAATATCTCCGTTTACACTGGAATCAGCTTTGATGTAAGGTGTGATAACAATATCATCAACCTTGTCAGTATCAACATCTATGTTGTTCATGGTAATTTGCAACTTGGAGTCGGAAAGAAGTTTTACTTCAGGGTCAGCAGTGGTATAAGTTTTTCCGTTGATATCTACGCTGAGTTTGGTGGCACCTTCGTTAACCCACTCAACACCGCTGGGAAGAGTTAAGGTGAAAACATCACCATATACGAAATCGTTAACATAGTCTTTGTCTTCACGAATAGTGATGTTGCCAATGCCTTGGGCTTCATCATTGTTATCAATGCTGATTACTTTGCTGACACTGTTCTTGGAATAAGCAAGGGCGGGTGTAGCTGCGGGCAGTACAATGCCACCGACCAGAGCTACAGCTACCAGAGTAGATACTACTTTTCTGGTTCTTTTCAAGTTCATTACCTCCTAATGTTTTGGTTATAATTATTCAGGGTAGGTATATTAAGGTGGGGTACCCTGATTTCCACCCAGGAAACAGAGTTAAAAGTTCTCTGTCTTTCCCTTTTTTGTTGTTTCATTGGTTTAGACGTGATATGTTTCTGTAAAGTTCCCAAGAAAATATATTTTTCTCTAAAAATTATTCTGGTTTACAAAGATCATCGGGATAGTACCCGTTTATTTCTGCTTGTGCTTTATCAATTAACCAAGTGCGATTTTCCTCAGGTATTTTTTTGGCTTCCTCGCAATTTGGATGATGATACTTGCCTGTTACTCTGTCTCCCAGGAATTTGCCATTGGTAAGACCCGTATCAATATGAAGTTCATGGTCCTTTTCCACATCAATCTGTACCTGCTGATGATTCTCGCTAATGATACTGTACTTTTTTCCATCTGTCTCAATAATGATGGTACCATTTGTTCCTGTGCTGTATAGCTTTGCCCCTGCCTCTTGGATTCTCTTAAGGGTTGTTCCCTTGGGGTAACCAAGTACGCTATTGTCGGAGGTTAAAATCGCCACTTCTGGCTTTGTGAGATTCAGGAGTTCTTTACTGGTGGAGTATATACCGCCGTGGTCGGCTATTTTAAGCACTATATACTTTTGAGCCGGTATATCGGACATCTCAGTTTGACCGGTTCTATCTGACATGAATAGGAATGACTGATCCCCTACTTTTAATGAAGAAACAATGGTTTTGGATGGTCTGTCGGCATTAATCATTTGGCCATAACTACTAAGAATCTCAAAGGTTACTCCACTTAGAGCCAACACTTGTTTGTTGGCTGGCTCGTAAGAAATGTTTCTTTTTGTAAGCTCTTCTTTAAACCTTTCATAGTAGTTATCGTTGCTGGCAGTGTAAGTATCAATAACTTTTTTTACTTTAAAGGATTGGAATATTGTAGCAAGCCCTTCCATATGTTCCTGTGACACGGTAGATGAAACGACCAAGTCAATTTCTTTTACTCCCTGATTCCTTAAATAAGTAGCTACAGTCCCCCCACCTTTTTTGTCACCTGCATCAATGAGAATATTTTTATCATTTAATAATTGAATAAAAATAGCATCGCCAAAACCCACATCAATGAAATGCACTTTAGCCAAGGGCTTTCCAGTTAACTGTATTTTATCTTCGGCATAGGTTACATTATAATTTAAAGACTCTGCCAAGAACCTTAAGGGAACGTAGGCCTTTCCTTCTATTACTACAGGAGATACCCCGGAGGATACAATTTTATTATTTAAATAGGATAAAGCATCACCCATATGGATTCTTAGCTGGGTTTCATTTTTTTCAATATAGGCTATACCAACATCCGCAAGGTAGTTAACTTTTGCTCCTAATAGATTCGAGGTATCCCGTAGAGGGATAAGAATATGGCCCTGGTACGTAACCGCCTGTAAGCTGTACTCTTTCCCTTCCACGGTTACCTTGGTATCTGCATAGGCCGGCAGTGCAAATAGCATTAGGGTCGCCAGTATAAGAAGCCAAAGTTTTGTTTTCTTCATTCGGAACCCTCCTCTTATGATAATTTAAATATAAGGCTAGCTTTTCAGCTAGCCCACAACCTTCCTAAACAACTTACTACTCTTCGGCTTCGGCAAAATATTCATCATGGCCAGAGCCTTGCCTGTTCCATGGGCTACGCAGGAAATAGCGTCCTCGGCTATGTAAACCCCCAGGCCAGTTTCTTCCGATATAAGAGTATCCAGACCATGCAACAGAGCCCCGCCGCCGGTCATAACAATGCCTTTGTTAACAATGTCTGCTGCCAGTTCCGGAGGAGTCATTTCCAGAACTTCTTTGACTGCCCCCACCACAGCTTCCAAAGGTTCGGCAATGGCATTGTAAACTTGGTGACTGCTGACGGTGATGGCCTTGGGAAGGCCGGTAATCAGGTCCCGGCCGCGAATTTGGGTGGTTCTCTCGGCAGTCTTATCTGGGACGGCGGTGGCCACTTCTACTTTGATTTCTTCCCCGGTGCGTTCGCCAATCATCAGACTGAATTCTTTTCTAATATAGCGTACGATGGCTTCGTCAAATTTATCACCGCCAACACGGATGGAACGGCTGCAAACAATACCACCCAGGGATAGTACTGCTACGTCGGAAGTACCACCGCCGATATCTACGATCATGGAGCCATTGGGTTCTGCGATATCGATACCGGCCCCCAGGGCAGCGGCCAGGGGTTCTTCAATGAGGTGGGCAGAACTGGCCCCGGCGGAAATGGCTGCTTGTCGTACGGCCCTTTCTTCTACGCCAGTAACACCCGAAGGGATACAAACCATCACCCGAGGCCGGAAAAACCATTTCTTTCCATTGGCTTTATTAATGAAGTAACGAAGCATTTTTTCGGTCACTTCGTAGTCGGCAATAACACCTTCCCGGAGGGGACGTGTGGCCACGATGTTGCCTGGCGTACGACCCAGCATTCTGCGGGCCTCTTCGCCCACTGCAATTATGGTGCCGGTGTCTTTATTGATGGCAACCACAGAGGGCTCCCGGAGTACGATTCCTTTTCCTTTAACGTAGACCAGGACGCTGGCAGTTCCCAAGTCTATTCCGATATCGGTGTTGAGACCAAACATAGTTTTTACTTCCTCCTAGCTTGTAGTTCGTATTCGGTAAGATTGGTATTCTGAGCATTTGTTAGCTTCCTGCTGGCTCTGGGCCTTGGGCCATTGGCTTTTTTGCATGTCAATCTTAGGGTTCTGGTTTTTAAAAATTCATGGCTTGACCCATAAGTAGTGCCCGTAAGTAAGGCTTGTCCACCATCCCAAGGGGAGTTGTACAACGGGTATGCAAAGAAAAACAGGAATGGCAGATTATCCTAAAAAACAAGGATTCTCTATTTCCTGCATAAATTCCTTTTTATCTTTAAAATTTCTCTTTTAATTGACTAGCTTATTTCTTTATATTTCTTGCGGGTAGCTTCTCCTCCCCTGAGGTGTCTTTCGGCCTTATTTTCATCCAGTATGGTTTTCACTTCCAGTGCCAATTGTTTATTCAGGGACGGGAGTCGTTCAGTCATGTCTTTGTGGACTGTGCTTTTGCTAACTTGAAAAACCTGGGCAGCTTTCCGCACTGTCGCCCTGGTTTCTAAGATATACGCACATATGTCCAGCACCCGCTTTTGGATGTAGTCCTGCATTTTCCTACCTCCTATTTGAGAAGTGAGACGTGAGAGGTTAGAAGTGTGAGAATGGATGTCTATATTCTCTGGTAAGTTAATTCACTCCGAGCTACTTTTTTACTTAAATATATGCGGGGGGTTAGGAGAAATGTCACAAAATAAAAAGAAAATGGCCTATAATAGGCCATTTGGAAAAGCTATGAGAAGATAATATTTATTTCCAGTAAATATTGGGGTCTACGGGTTTTCCGTTCTTGGTAATTTTAAAGTACAAATGGTTCTCTAAAACGCCGTTGGTTCTGCTGTGTTCACCCAGGGTACCTAGGGTTTGGTTTTTCTCAATTTTTTGTCCTGCCTTAACCTGAACCTGACCCAGTCCACCATAGGTCGCTTGCCAACCGTTACCGTGGTTAATGCTTACAACCATGGTGCCCTTATCTCCTGAGGAAACTAAAGAAACTGTGCCGGCCAGGGCTGCCTTAACTTCGGTTCCCGGTTCTGCGGCCAGGGCAACCCCTGTGCTGTAACGGTAGTCCTTAAAGACTTCGGAAAAGGTCATGCCCACTCCGGTTAAAACATGACCCATAACTGGTTTCACCATTTCTTCCGGGTTAACTGCGGCTGGAACTGTGATCTCCTGGGTTTCTTTTTGCACAGGGTCCTTTTCTTCTTTTGCCTTAGCTAGCTGGCAGGTTGCCGGTGCCTGTTGACTATGCTTTTGCATTACCTGGTTGCTTTTTGGGTTAGTTACGGTATCCTTTAGTATCTGCCCGCTGTGCCAACTGTAGAGTCCATAGGCAGACAAAAGTGCCGCGACCACTACAAGGGCCACCAGGGCTGTGGAATTAAACTTACTGTTTCCTTTGAGTAACCATTTTCTAAGCCATTCCCGGTATTTCTTTATTAGGTCTTGATTACGTAGTTGGTTGCGGAGCGAATTTTCAAAGGGCCACATTAGTTTGGATCAGCCTCCTGATAATACTAGTTGATTATAGTATTGCCAGGAAGGGAGGAGAGTATACTAGGGGATTAGCCGTCAGCCATCAGCTTTTTTGCATGTTGTTTTTTGGGGTTGGGGCCGTGGGCCGTGAGCTTTGGGCCTACTTCTTTTTCAGCGGGAGTCAGACCCCGATGAGTGTCTGGCTTTGGGCCTGTAACCTTTCCAACTTTTAGCCTTTCCAACTTTTAGCTAATAGCTATTTCAAACTTTTTATTTTTACTCCGGTATAGTAATGTTTCAGTATTTGTTCGTAGGTTTTGCCTTGCTGGGCCATCCCTTTGGCGCCATATTGGCAGAGACCCACGCCATGTCCGTAACCTCTGGTGGTAAAGGTGATTTTATCTCCAGTAGCTTGCCAAGATATGCGTGTTGAGCGAAGGTTTAGAATTTCCCGCAACATGGTGGCCGAGTATTCTTTATTGCCTATCCTTATTTCCTTGGGACGGCCAGTGGCGGTTTCCTTGGTAATCTGAATGGCTTTGTTCTTTAGGGTTGAAACCGGGACAGCCGAAAGGTTGGTTTTTAACTTTTGATCTAGTTCTGACAGTGTAAAGGCCACTTGTCTTTCCGGTTGTGGATCTGCACAATAAGGGCAGGCGACCCCTTTGAGGTAAGGGGCAGCGGTCACCCATACCTCCTCGGCGTTTTCAGTTCCACCGCCACAGGAGGCATGGAAGGCTGGGAATATTAATTGGGAGTTGTAATAGATGACCTGTCCGCTGGTGCTGTCCACAGCCCATTTAATTTTGTAGTAATACTCTAGATATTTTAACTTGCCCCACCGTTTTTCCATCTCTGCTTTGGATATCCAAGCCTGGCCTTCCCGTGGATCACTGGAGACGTCTGCTCCGGGGTGGCGTGCATTTTGAACTCCTCCTGGAGTCATGCGCTGCATAATATAGGTACGGGCTGCCACTGCTTGTGCTTTAAGGGCTTCCACCGGAAAGGCTGCCGGCATTTCCGCCGCCACCACTCCTACCACATATTCCTCCAGGGGGAGGGTCTGAATTTTTTGGGTAAGATGGTTATACATTTTTACTGTTGTGCCCTCAGATTTTATATGGGGAGGGTTTACCAGTTGGTAAAGTTTTAGGGTAACGGAGGGAAAGGCAACCATAAGAATCAGGAGTCCGAAGAGAGCCAGCATGAGTTTTCGCACTTTTGGAGCACCGTCCTTTGTATAGCTGTGGGCTGTGAGCCGTGAGCTTTTCTAGCTTCGACGGGAGTCAGACCCCGATGAGTGTCTGGCTTTGTGAGAGGGGTCAGACCCCTTAGGTTCAGTCGTCAGCCTTCAGCTTTTTTCTTTTGGGTATTGCTTTGGGGCGGGCCATGAGCCATGGGCCGTGGGTTGTGAGCTTTTTTGAATGTGTGTTCTTTGGGTCGGATTTTTGCGGGTTACTTAAAAATAAACCTTATTTCTATAGATATGAAACTAGATGGTAAAATATACCATTTAGTTATCTTTATTATTGATTTTTATTTAAAGCCTATGTCGGGGTTAAAACAAGTTTTCAGATAGGTTTGTTTGGTCATGGTGCCAGGCACCATGACCAGACCCCTTAGGTTTTCCAAAAGGCTCACAGCCCATGGCTCACGACCTTCAACCCCAAAGAAATACTTGCACAAAAGGCTGAAGGCTGATGGCTAAACTAGGCCATCACTGCTTCACTTCAACCCGGCGAATATTTGCTCCGATACCCTGCAGTTTTTCGATTAGTCTTTCATAGCCACGGTCAATGTGATGGATATTGGCTACTTCGGTTTCTCCTGTGGCGGTTAGGCCCGCCAAAATCATGGCTGCACCGGCCCGCAGGTCTGTGGCCTTAACTGCTGCTCCGTTCAAAGTTTTTACACCCTGAACAATGGCGGTTCGCCCTTCAATTTTAATTTTTGCACCCATACGTTTTAATTCATTAACATGCATAAAACGATTTTCAAAAACTGTTTCTGTGATTATGCTGGTGCCTTCTGCCACAGCCATCAAGGTCATAAACTGGGCCTGCATATCAGTGGGAAAACCCGGATAGGGTAGGGTCTTTATATCCACACCCTTTAATATGCCATTACAGCAAACCTGGATGTGGGTCTCTTCTTCTTTAATTTCGGCACCGGCTTCCTTTAGCTTGGCCACAACCGGTTTAAGATGGTCTGCAATGACATTTTCCACCATAACATCCCCCCGGGTCATGGCCGCAGCCACTAGATATGTGCCGGCTTCAATACGGTCTGGAATGACGGCATGGGTGGTGCCAGTTAGTTCCTTAACACCATTGATACGGATTACCTTTGTACCAGCCCCTTTAATTTTAGCCCCCATGGCGTTCAGGAAGTTGGCTAGATCAACAATTTCTGGTTCTTCGGCTGCATTTTCGATGGTTGTTTGACCTCTGGCCAGGACAGCGGCCATCATGATGTTTTCGGTGGCCCCAACACTGGGAAAATCCAGATAAATATCGGCTCCTGTCAATTCCTTGGCCACTGCTTCAATATGGCCAGAACCATACCGAATGTCGGCACCCAGGGCCGAAAAACCCTTTAGATGTAAATCAATGGGCCTAGTACCGATGGCACAGCCCCCGGGTAAGGAGATTCTGGCCCTTCCCTCCCTGGCTAATAAAGGTCCCATGACTAAAAAGGAAGCCCTCATCTTTCGTACATATTCATAGGGGGCTTCTATGTGCTGGAGGGAGGGAATGGATATTACTAGCTCTTCCTTGGTTTTTTCAATGCGGGTACCAAGTTCTTGCAAAACTGAACAGATCACTCCCACATCTGCCAGATCCGGTACATCCAATAACCGGGTTTGGGTAGTGGTAAGTAAAGAAGCTGCCAATATTGGAAGGACAGCATTTTTAGCCCCACTGACACGGATGGAGCCGGTTAGAGGGCGACCGCCTGAGATAATAATTTTTTCTTCCATGGTTTCTCCTTATTTCTGCTTCTATGGTGCCAGGCACTTGCTCGCATGTAGGACTGGCTTGATTCGTGCTTTTATCTGCGGCAAGAGCCAGGCACCACGTGGGCTTTCCAATATTCGACGGGAGTCAGACCCCGATGAATGCCTAGCTTTGTGAGAGGGGTCAGACCCCTCTGGTTTTTGTCCCACTTTCCGCTTTCCAACTTTCCAACTTTCCAACTCTCCAACTTTCTGCTTTCCGCTAACTGCTAACAGCTACCGTATAGTATTGCCACAAAAACCCCTTATAAATACAAAAACCCAGGACAGCTTCGCTATCCTGGGTTTTTTCTGGCATATCAGAAAGTATAGGACTTCCCGATATGCATAAGGGCAAACTAAAGCTCCGCCTGCGTCAATGACTTGGCGGAGCTAAGTTTTTCTAACTTATTCAGCAGCTTTGATACGGTTGATTGCTTTGTGCAGAGCAATTTCTGCCCTGTGAACATCGATTTCGGAGCCCTTGCTGTTCAGGCGCTGTTCAGCACGCTGTTTTGCTGCTTTGGCCCGTTCGACGTCAATTTGGTCGGCTCGCTCGGCGGTGTCAGCCAGAACAACAATCCGGCTGTTCTTGACTTCCATGAACCCACCGCTGACGGCCACTTTGAAGAATTTGCCACCCTGCTGAACCCTTAATGTACCAACCTTAAGGGCTGTTACCAGGGGTGCGTGCTCAGGTAAGATACCGAGTTCACCATCGGCGCCGGGTGCCACGACAAAATCGATTTCTTCACTGAATACTACCTTTTCAGGTGTGACAATATCAAGGCGTTGGGTTTTAGCCATAATTATGCACCAGCCTCAATACGTTTTGCGTTCTCCATAACTTCTTCAATGGCGCCGGCCATGTAGAAGGCCTGCTCCGGTAAGGCATCGTGTTTACCGGCGAGGATTTCATTAAAGCTACGGATTGTATCTTTTAAGGATACATATTTACCGGGACGACCGGTAAAGGTTTCTGCCACGTGGAAGGGCTGAGACAGGAAACGCTGTAGCTTACGGGCCCGGGCCACGGTCAGTTTATCTTCATCTGACAGTTCATCCATACCCAGAATAGCGATAATATCTTGTAATTCTTTATAACGCTGCAGTACAGACTGAACGCCACGGGCACATTCATAGTGTTCTTTACCCACTACCTGGGGATCCAGAATACGGGAGGTAGAATCCAGCGGGTCAACCGCAGGATAAATACCCAGCTCGGAGATGGCACGGCTTAATACAACGGTGGCGTCCAAGTGAGCGAAGGCGTTCGCAGGAGCCGGGTCAGTCAAGTCGTCCGCAGGCACGTAAATGGCCTGTACCGAGGTAACGGAACCCTTACGGGTGGAGGTAATACGTTCTTGTAATTGACCCATTTCAGTGGCCAGGGTGGGCTGGTAACCTACCGCGGAGGGCATACGGCCCAGCAGAGCGGAAACCTCGGAACCTGCCTGGGTGAAACGGAAGATGTTGTCAATAAAGAGCAGAGTGTCAGCGCCTTCTTCATCACGGAAGAATTCCGCCATGGTAAGACCAGTCAAGCCAACACGGAGACGGGCTCCCGGGGGTTCGTTCATCTGACCGAACACCATGATGGTCTTTTCTAATACGCCTGCTTCTTTCATTTCATGGTAAAGGTCGTTACCTTCACGGGTCCGCTCACCTACACCGGCGAACACGGAGATACCACCGTGCTGCTTAGCGATGTTGTTAATGAGCTCCATAACGATAACTGTCTTACCTACACCAGCACCACCGAACAGACCAATTTTACCACCCTTCAAGAAGGGGATCATCAGGTCGATAACTTTGATACCGGTTTCCAGCATTTCTGCCTTGGTGGATTGGTCTACCAGAGCAGGAGCCGGACGGTGAATGGGATAGTATTTTTCAGCTTTAATGGGTTCTAAACCATCAGCCTCTTCGCCCAGTACGTTCAGCAGGCGGCCCAGAACAGGTCGACCTACAGGAACTGAAATGGCTTTACCGGTGCTAACTACTTTCATACCACGCTTTAGACCCTCGGTGGAGGACATGGCGATGCAGCGAACACGGTTGTTACCAAGGTGCTGGGCCACTTCCAAGGTCAGATTCCACTTGGTGGATTTATCTTCCTGGTCTTCAGTACGGATTTTTACCGCACTATATATATCAGGTACCTGGCCAGGTGCGAACTCAACGTCCACAACCACACCAATAACACTGACGATATGGCCAACATTCATGTTGTTCTCCGACCTCCTTGCAGTCAGATTTTCACGCTATTCTTATTCCAATGCCGCCGCACCACCAACGATTTCGGAGATTTCTTTCGTAATGGCAGCCTGACGGGCACGGTTCAAGGACAGGGTTAGTTTATTTATCAATTCTTTGGCGTTCTTGGTAGCGGAATCCATTGCTGTCATCCGGGCACCTTGCTCGCCGGCCTTAGCTTCCAGCATGGCCCTGAAGACCGTTGTTTCCACATAGGTGGGTAGAAGTTCCGCCAGTACAGCTTCGGCGGAGGGCTCGAAGATGTATTCCACCTGGGGCCCTTTCTTCTCTTCGGTGGGGGTTTCCACTGGCAGCAGTTTGACTTTGACGGGTCGTTGGGTCAGGATGTTGACAAATTCGCTGAACACCAAATGCACCTCATCAAACTCACCGGCAACGTATTTGTCTATGACAAACCTAGCAATCTCTTTAGCCTGGGAAAACTGAATGGCTTCACCTAAACGCACATAAGATGCAGTAATATCATAGCCACGTCGGGTAAAGTAATCCCGGGATTTAGTACCAACGGCAACTATGGCCGGGTTATTAACATCCCTTACCTCGCTGGCAGCACGCCTCAGGATGTTGGCGTTGAAACCGCCACATAGCCCTCGGTCGGCAGTTATAATAACGTAGGCGATTGTTTTAACTTCCCGTTCCTCTAAAAGGGGATGGCTGGCACCACCGCTGGCGGCAGCCACACGGCTTAATACGTCTTTAATCTTCAAGGCAAAGGGACGGGCTGCTTCAACCGCCTCCTGAGCCCGACGAAGTTTGGCGGCAGCCACCATTTTCATGGCTTTGGTGATTTGTTGGGTACTTTTAACACTTTTAATCCGGCGCCTTAAATCACGGGCACTGGCCATTTACTAAATCACCACCTTCTTTTCGAAGTCCGTGGTTCGAGGTTCGACGCTTTCTATACCGAACTACGAAAATAGAACATTATGTCTAGGCAAAGGTTTTCTTAAACTCTTCGATCGCTGCCACTAACTTGGCATCGGTCTCGGGCTTAATTTCCTTTTGCTCTCTGATAGCCTTTAGGATATCAGCTTTGTTGCTACGCATGAAGTTAATAAAACCATCTTCAAAGGCGCCGATCTTGTTTAGTTCAACGTCATCCAGGAAGCCTTTAACAGCGGTGTAGATAACCACAACCTGTTCTTCAACCGGGTAGGGCTTGTACTGTCCTTGCTTCAGGATTTGTACAGTACGGGCACCACGGTTCAGACGAGCCTGGGTAGCTTTATCCAGATCGGAACCAAACTGGGCAAAGGCAGCCAGTTCACGGTACTGGGCCAGGTCCAGACGAAGCTGACCAGCAACCTGCTTCATGGCTTTAATTTGTGCCGCACCACCAACGCGGGATACAGACAGACCTACGGAAATAGCTGGACGCTGACCGGAGTTAAACAAGTCAGTTTCCAGGAAGATCTGACCATCGGTAATAGAAATAACGTTGGTAGGAATATACGCAGACACGTCACCGGCCTGGGTTTCAATAATTGGCAGAGCGGTAATGGAACCGCCGCCGAATTCAGGAGCTAAGCGGGCAGCACGCTCCAGCAGGCGGGAGTGTAGATAGAATACGTCACCAGGGAATGCTTCACGTCCGGGAGGACGACGGAGCAACAGGGACATTTCACGGTAAGCAGTAGCCTGTTTGGACAGGTCATCGTAGATAATTAATACGTCTTTACCGTTATCCATAAATTCTTCGCCCATTGCGCAACCGGAGTAAGGAGCCAGGTAGAGCAGAGGAGCAGGTTCGGAAGCGTTGGCAGCCACCACGATGGAATATTCCATGGCGCCGTGGGCTTCCAGGGTCTGCACAACACCGGCTACGGTGGAAGCTTTCTGACCTACAGCAACGTAGATACAGATAACATCTTGACCCTTCTGGTTGATGATGGCATCAACGGCCACAGCGGTTTTACCGGTTTGGCGGTCACCAATGATCAATTCACGCTGGCCACGGCCCACAGGAACCATGGCGTCAATGGCCTTAAGACCTGTTTGTAAAGGCACAGTAACGGACTTACGTGTAATAACACCCGGAGCAATACGCTCGGTGGGGCGGTATTTCTCAGTCTTGATGGGACCTTTGCCATCAATGGGCTGGCCCAGCGGGTTAACAACACGACCGATCAAGGCATCGCCAACGGGAACAGAGATAATACGGCCGGTACGTTTAACGGGGTCACCTTCTTTAATGTGGGTATAGGGTCCCATAATAACGCAACCGATGTTATCTTCTTCCAGGTTAAGGGCCATACCGAGGGTTCCGCCGGGGAACTCTAACAGTTCTGCGGCCATGCAGTCCTCGAGGCCATAAACACGGGCGATACCGTCGCCGACCTGGATAACGGTGCCCACGTCGGATACTTCCACTTGGGCCTCGTATTTATCGATTTGCTGCCTTATGATCGAGCTGATCTCTTCAGGTCGCAAATTCATGTACTGGTTCACCCCTATCTATTAACTGGTTTTTGACATGAGGCGTGATTTTATTGTAGCAAGGCGGGTCTTGATGCTGCCATCAATCACCTTACTACCGATACGTACAACAACACCGCCGATGAGAGAAGGATCCACCCCGAAGGTTGGTTCCACTTCTTTCCCGGCCATGCGGGAAGCTACTTTTACCAGTTCTTGTTTTTGCTTTTCATCAATTTCAATGGCTGTGGTAACTTCTGCCGCCACTTTACCACGGGCCTCATTGGCCAAAACTGAAAACTCAGCAGCAATGCCTGCTATGTAGTTTTCTCTGCGCTTGTCTACCACAAGACCCAGAAAATTCAAGGTCTCGTCAGAGACTTTATCGGTAAAAAGTGCCTTAAGCAGGTTTTTCTTTTCACCTGGTAACACCTGCGGGTGGTATAATACCTTTTGGAGTTCCCTAGTCCCTTCAATTGCTTCGGCAACACCCTTTAGCTCTTGTTCCATAGCTTCCAGGGCGTTTTTCTCCTGGGCAATTTCATACAGGGCCTGAGCATAACGTCTTGCCACAGCCCCTCTTAACATGGCAGATCGCCTGCCTCTTTGACAAATTTGTTAACCAGATCCTTTTGAACATCGTCATTCAGCTTCTGGTCGATAATTTTGCCAGCCACCAAAATGGAGAGTGTAGCAACTTGATCCCTGAGTTCAGCCACTGCCCTTTCTTTCTCACGCTGGATTTCGGACAGGGCACTGTCTTTTACACGGGCAGCTTCAGCTTTGGCAGCTTCGATGATCTGCTGGGCTTGCTCTTCGGCATTCTTGGTTGCACGGGCCATCATCTCTGTGGCCTGCTCCCGGGAACGCTGTAAATCAGCCTGTAAGGTAGCACGAAGTTGCTCTGCCTGCTTTTTATCTTCTTCGGCGGCAGCTATACTGCCTTCGATCAGTTCCCTACGTTTTTCCAGCATGTTCATAAACGGCTTGTAGGCCACCGCCCTGAGCAAGATTAATAAGACCAGGAAGTTGAACATCTGGGCTAGTAATGTGCCATTAAAACCTAAGCTCTCCACGAATTCCCCTCCTTCCGTCTGGGCGGACAATAAGGAAGGCGCTGGCGGGCTTGGAGACTGCGTTAAGCCCGCCAAATCGCCCCCGTCCTAAAAAAAATGTACTTGTTGGAATTAACCAAGCTTACCAAATAACATAAAGGCAAGTACTACGGCGATAATGGGGATAGATTCGATCAGACCTACAGAAATAAACATGGTGGTTTGGATGGTACCTTTGGCTTCAGGCTGACGGGCGATGGACTCGATGGCTTTACCAGTACAAATACCGTCACCAACAGCAGCACCCAGAGCACCTAAACCTACAGCTAAACCAGTAGCAATAGCAGCAGCAGCTCCTACTTCCATTCATTTCCCCTCCTTTCCTGTGATGTTAATCAATAAAACCTAGTGGTGGTCAGCTTCATGTGCAGCAAACTGTGAAACATATGCAATGGTTAACATTGAGAATACGAATGCTTGTACGAAACCTACGAACACAGAGAAAGCTAACCAGATAACAGAAGGAATAAATCCACCAAACACATAGGCATTGATGTTAATCAAACCTAGCAATACAGCAATCAGCACTTCACCGGCGAAGATGTTACCATAAAGACGAAAGGCCAGGGTAACAGGTCTTGCGATTTCTTCAATCAGGTGAATCACCACAAAGGGTTTAAAGGGCTGAAAGTAGTGTCCGATATGACCGCCAACACCGTTGGCCTTGAGGCCATGGTAGTGAATTAATAAAACTACGATTAATGCAAGTCCGAAGGTTGTGTTTTTATCTGCGGTGGGTGAACTTAATGTCGGTATCAGACCCAGCAGGTTGGCAAACACAATATAGATAAAAAAGGTTACAATGATTGGCATCATGGCAGCCCCTAGCTTATTGCCAAGGTTGCTGAATACCTGTCCTCCCAGAAATTCCCACAACACCTCGAAGGTTGCCTGTGCTTTGCCAGGACTTCTGACGTTCTGGTTTTTGGTGCACGCCCAGGCGAAGAGCAATACCAGTGCCATGGTGATCCAAGTCATAATCATCGTCCTGGGGCTAATACTCAGACCCATAATATGCCAATACTTGTCGTATTCCGTGAATAGTGGAATGTTCCAAAAGTTCAAGTCCATTTCCACCATGTGCAGCATATCGTGATGCTCTGCTGCCTGCGCAGCTCCCGCTGCAGCGCTCATGCGTTTTCACCCCCTTCACGTTGTATTTGCCTAACTTTATTATCGAGAGCCTCTGATTTTAGGGAGCTCTCTTTAATCATTGTGATAAAAAAGTCGGAAATTGACAATATTGGGGCAACAAACAAGCCTACCGCTGTGGCATTCACGCTGACACTGGGAATTCTGATAGACAGCCACAGGGTGGCCATAATAATAATCAGGCGGATAAAGAAACCCCTGCGCATATATGCAATTGCTTTACCTACATCTTTAATGGTTGAAACCTTTTTTATTCTTTTACTTAATAATATGGCATTTTGCAGACTAACCAGAGAACCGATAAACAATCCTTTATAAATTGTATTTGGAAAATCCAGAACAACTGCCAAGGCTAAAAAAGCTACTATAATGGCTGTAGATTTTACCGTTCGCTTCAGTTGAACCTCTAGACTCGGCATGATTTGGGAACCCAGCATCGACTCACCCCTTGTCTTTTTTACGAAAGGTTTCCAGTGTATGATAGACCCCCCACATCCCCCCGGCCATACCCAATAGCAAACCCAGCAGCATTAACCAAGGATCTGTTTGAAACTTACTGTCTAGCCAGCGTCCTCCAAAAAAACCAATAACAGTGGCAGATGCAATTTCTACGCTGATGGAAGAGGCCAGTGCCAATGCTCTTAATGGTTCTCCTTTACCTTTTTCACTCATATTTATTAGGTGTCCTTTCGGGTCTACCCTAGGTACGTCTTTCAGTTATCCTTCGGGATTAAAATATGACCCTAATTCCATCTTTCACAATGTCCACCCTAAAACCATTTGTCACTTTTGTCGTCTAGCTGTCATTCATATTGAGATTGATATATAACTTCTACAAGTTTTGCATTTTTCCTCCAGCTGAATTATGATTTTAGCCAATTTTTTAAATAATTTTTTAATACAGACGGTTTTGGCTACCATTAATGGAAAAATTTATTACATTTATTTTGTCAAAAACTCTTCTGGCTGTTCTTCTTGTAGGCCGAATCTATAGCATATAAAATCAACAATTCGTTTGGAGGCCAAACCATCCCCATAGGGATTGACAGCCTCTGACATTTTTGTGTAAGATTCGAAATTGTTCAATAAATGGTTTGTGACCGTATGAACTTTCTCCCGATCGGTGCCCACCAGCTTTACGGTTCCCGCTTCAATGGCTTCCGGTCGCTCGGTGGTATCCCGTAATACTAAGACGGGCTTCCCCAGGGAAGGGGCTTCTTCTTGCATCCCCCCGGAGTCTGTTAATACCAGGTAACAACGCTGCATCAAGTTAATAAAGGGCTCATACTGCAAGGGTTCAATTAGGTGAACCCTCTCGATTCCTCCTAATACTTCATTAACCACACGACGTACCGCAGGGTTCTTATGTACCGGGAAAACGATCTCTACATCCGAGTGTGTTGCAACGATCTCCTTAAGGGCCAGATAAATGGCCCGCATGGGCTCTCCCAGGTTTTCCCGGCGGTGAGTTGTTACCAGTAAAACACGATGTTTGGTAAAATCTATTTTATTTAGCAGTGGATCTGAAAATACATAATCTTCTCTTACGGTTGCCTTCAGAGCGTCAATGACGGTATTGCCGGTAACGAAAATATTGTCCATGTTAATGTTTTCTTTAATCAGGTTCTGCATGGCCTTCTGGGTTGGTGCAAAATGATATTCCGCCAGGGCCCCAGTAAGGCGCCGGTTCATTTCTTCGGGGAAGGGTGAGTATTTATTATGGGTTCTCAGCCCTGCCTCTACGTGTCCTACTGGAATCTGCCGATAATAGGCGGCTAGGGCTGCCACGAAGGTGGTGGTGGTATCCCCGTGCACAAGCACTAGATCTGGGTTACATTCAATTAAGACCGACTTTAGGCCTTCCAACGCCCTTGTGGTAACATCATAGAGGGTTTGACCCTCCTGCATTATATTAAGATCATAGTCTGGAATGATATCAAACAGTTCCAGAACCTGATCCAACATTTCCCGGTGCTGGGCCGTTACTGCCACCATGGATTTAATTTTATCCGGCCGACTGTTCAATTCTTTTACCAATGGAGCCATTTTAATTGCTTCGGGCCGGGTACCGAACACGGTAAGTACTTTAAGCATGATCTTCCCTCCCGGTGAATTCTTAAAACTAAGAAAACACACTATTTTATTCTATGCAAAGATATCCTTTATTAATCAATTTTTCTATATGCTTCTCCTGGGTCTTTTCAATATTAACGCCATATTGTTCCTCCAGCACAAACATCATACTGACGGCAGTCTGAGCCACGTCCAATAATTCTTTGGTGATTAGCTCCATTACTTCTTTTTCTTCAAACTTTTTCTGTTCCCCGCTCATACCACGAAATTTTCCGATAGCTTGGGCCAATTCCCCGGCTTCTTCCATTAGTTTTAAAGCAGTGGATTCCATGGTCGGTGAGAGGTGATTTAATTTGGGTAGGGCGATGGTTTTGGTTAACATTATCGTTGCCTCCTCTCCCCTACAAGTATATTACGTAATGCTTGCCAATGACAAGTTTTGTAAATCTTTAGAAAGATTTAAACAAGTTAATCTTCGAAAGTCGGCTGGCATCATATCGACAGCAAGACCTGATTGCCTTTTGCATAAAGTAAGGCCTACCCTAGGTGTTACCCCTGGCAGGCCCCAATCCCTTTACTCTTAGATGTCTCAACCTGGATACCTAACTCGTTGCTTTAACCAGTTCTATACAGGCTTCTTTAAATATTTGCAAAGAGAGGTCGTCTGGATAGTCGCCGGCAAAGATCACTTTTTTAATCCCCGCATTGACAATCATTTTGGAGCACATGACGCAGGGTTGATCCGTTACATAGATGATACTGCCCTGAATTGCCGTACCGTGTACCGCCGCCTGGATAATAGCGTTTTGTTCGGCGTGCAAGGCCCGACATAGTTCATGGCGTTGGCCCGAGGGGACCCCCAATTTTTCTCTCAGGCAACCTATTTCCAAGCAGTGGGTAAGACCCGCCGGAGCACCATTGTAGCCGGTGGCCAGAATGCGGTTGTCCTTAACAATGACCGCACCTACCTTACGGCGCAGACAGGTGGAACGGGTGGCAACCACCCGGGTAATTTCCATGAAGTATTCATCCCAGGAAGGGCGCACTTGGGGCACCTCCCCTAAGCATACAGCGGATATTTGTCGCAGAGTTCTTTGACCATGGCTCTGGCTTTTTCCTGGGTGTCTGGGTTGTCTTTTTCTTGCAGGGTAAGAGCAATGATTTCTGCCACTTTATCCATATCCTTTTCTTTAAAGCCCCGGGTTGTTACCGCCGGTGTACCTAGGCGAATACCGCTGGTTACAAAGGGTTTTTCCGGGTCAAAGGGAATGGCGTTTTTGTTGCAGGTGATATGAACTTCGTCCAACAGTGTTTCGGCCTGTTTACCCGTAATGCCGGTGCCCCGCAGGTCCACCAGTATCAGGTGGTTGTCGGTACCGCCGGAAACAAGGTTAAAGCCCCGCTCCAGTAAACCCTTGGCCAAGGCTTGAGCGTTATTAATAATCTGCTGCTGGTATGCTTTAAACTCTGGTTTCAGTGCTTCCCCAAAGGCCGCTGCCTTGGCCGCAATCACATGCATCAAGGGTCCGCCTTGGCTGCCAGGGAATATGGCTTTGTCAATTAACTGAGCATATTCTTCTTTGCATAAAATCATACCGCCCCGGGGTCCCCGCAGGGTTTTGTGGGTGGTGGTGGTAACAACATCGGCATAGGGTACGGGACTCTGATGTAACCCTGCAGCTACTAAACCAGCAATATGGGCCATATCCACAAAGAAGTAAGCATCAATTTCCTTGGCAATTTCCCCAATTTTTTTAAAATCGATGGCCCGGGCATAGGCACTGGCACCTGCCACGATCATTTTGGGCTTTTCCTGCAGGGCGATCTCCCGTAGTTTCTCATAATTGATGCACCCAGTGTCCTCTTCTACTCCATAGGCCACCACATTAAAATATTTACCCGATACGTTGACCGGGCTGCCATGGGTTAGATGTCCCCCGTGGGCCAGGTTCATACCTAGAATTTTGTCCCCGGGTTGTAACAGGGCAAAGTATACGGCAAAGTTGGCCTGAGCTCCGGAATGGGGCTGCACATTGGCATGATCTGCCCCAAATAATTTCTTAGCCCTACTAATAGCTAGGGACTCTGCAATATCCACAAATTCACAGCCCCCATAATAGCGTTTGCCGGGGTAACCCTCTGCGTATTTGTTGGTAAGAATAGATCCCTGGGCTTCCAATACTGCAGGACTCACAAAGTTCTCCGATGCAATTAACTCGATGTTTCTCTGCTGGCGTTGGTGTTCCAGCTCGATAGCTTTTGCAAGCTCCGGGTCGGTTTGAGCTAGTTTACCGTTAAACATGGAATTTTCTCTCCTCTCATATGTATCAGTGACTTTTACCTATAAGCTATACTTTTTCTCAATAGCACTAATCTTGTCCACCCGTTTGGCGTGGCGATCGCCGGCAAATTCAGTGTTGATAAATTTTTCCACGATAGCCTTGGCCTGGGCTAGGTCGATAAATCTTGATCCCATGGTGAGGACGTTGGCGTTGTTGTGTTCCCGGGCCAGTTGCGCAATTTCCGGTGCAAAAACGTTAGCCGCCCGTACACCAGGTACCTTGTTTACGGCAATGGCCATACCCACACCGGTACCACAGATGAGAATGCCCTGCTGACATTGGCCAGAGCGAATTTTTTCTCCCACAGCCAGAGCAAAATCCGGGTAGTCACAGGATTCGGTGCCGTTACAACCCATGTCCTGCACTGTGTGCCCCTGACCTTGCAAATATTCCTTTATTTGTTCTTTCATTTCGAAACCTGCATGATCGCTTCCCAGTACTATTGATATGTTTTTCAATGCTTCAACCTCCATGCTGCTAAATTAATTTAAAGACTGTCCTTAGATAACTTATCCAAAGCCTTACTGATCAAGTTTTTTAATTCCCCTGCGCAGCGCCGATAGGTTTCTACGGGGCTGCCAAAGGGATCTGACACATCACCGTTCTCTCCCACATAATCCCCTAGGGTGAAAACCTTCCCTTGGGACTCCGGGGCTTGGCGTATAATCTGCTGGCGATGGTTTTCAGTCATGGTTAGAATTAAATCAGCCTCGGTTACCAATTCCGGTGTCAAAAGCATGGCCCGGTGTTGGGACAATTCGATCCCCTGTTCCCCCAAGACCTCCACCGCCTGCTGGCTGGCTTTCTCCCCGGTCCAGGCCATGGTCCCGGCAGAAAGAAAGGTGTATCCCCCTAAGTTTTTTTCCTCTGCCAATGCCTTGGCCAATGCTTCGGCCATGCTGCTGCGACAAGTATTCCCAGTACAAACAAACAAAATTTTCTTTCCCATGCAACACTCCTCCGATGCTAGTATTCCCAGGGTTGTCCTAAGCAATAAGAAAAACTGCCCTTTTCACCAAGAACAGTTATTTTTTCTACAATTATCATGCTTTTTCCTTTAAAAAAATAATTTTACTCCGATTCCCACCAGAATAATACCCCCCACCAATTCGGCCCTTTCACCAATCCAGTCCCCGACATATTTGCCCAGTGTAAGGCCGGCAAAGGTCATCATCCCCGCTACGAGACCGATAACACCGGCTGCCAGAACAAGGGATACCTGTTGGGTTCCCAGGGTAAACCCTACACTTAGGGCGTCCATACTTACACTGGCTGACAAAAGCAGTAACCCCCCTGTGTTGGTAATAACGAACCGTGGTCCCTCATCTTTCCCAGGTTTTATGGTATCCCAAATCATTTTGCCCCCAAGGTACAGCAGCAGCAACGCCCCGGCAATGGATGCGGCCTGACCCATTTTGCTTCCCAGAAAACCACCGGCGTACCAACCTAGGAGGGGCATCAAGATATGAAATATTAACACGGTTAAACTTATAAGGGCAATTTGGCGACGGTTAACCCCAGCTATTCCAATGCCAATACATAGTGAGAAAGCATCTGTTCCTAAGGCCACCGCTAAGGCAAATAATGTAAATAAACTCAAAATAACCCCATCTTTCTTTAATAAAAATTAGGGCTTCCTCTCCTAGATATTAATCTATGGTCTTGGGTTACTAAAAATAACTTAATTGTACCACTACAAACCATTATAGCATTTAGCCATTAGCTTTTAGGTGTTATCCTTTTGGCTAACGGCTAATAATTAATGGCTAATGGCCAACGGCTAGCATTCTATCCTTTCACCAGCCGCCCGGCGCAGGCGATTCATGACGGCCAAACCGATTCCCTTTGTTTCGAAACCTTCGGTCAGGATTACATCCACCTGAAGCTGGTCGAATTCCCTTAAACGTTTAAAAAGCATGGCTGCCACGCCGGCAGGATTCTTTCTGGAGCCAATTTTTAATATTTTGCTATCTGGCGGATAGTCTTGGGCATGTTCCTCGGTGGCCAGTATGCCCACTCGTTTACCCCCCTTTAACAGTTCCTCTGCCCTTTCAACTATGGCAGCCTTAACCTTTTCCGGTTCACCCTCAAAAAGGATCAAAGGGGCCGCGGGAGCATAGTGCTTATATTTCATACCAGGGGAGCGGGGAGCCTTATCCTTGGACAACCTTTCTCCCAGCGCCGAGGGGTCTATGGTAACATCCCCCAGTGCCTCCAGCAACTGCTCATAGGTAACACCACCGGGCCGCAAGATAACCGGTGCGGCACCGGTTAAGTCCAACACTGTGGATTCCAAGCCCAAACCTGCGGGTCCGCCATCCAAAATGGCATCGATACAGCCTTGCAAATCAAGCTTCACGTGCTCTGCGTTGGTGGGACTGGGTCGCCCGGATTTGTTTGCACTGGGTGCTGCAATGGGTACACCGGAGGCTTTAATAAGAGCTAAGGCCACTGGGTGATGGGGCATCCGTACCGCCACTGTGGCTAAACCGCCGGTTACTTCCCGGGGGATGTGGCTTGCTCTGGGAACCACTAGGGTTAATGGTCCCGGCCAGAACTTTTTCATCAGTAAGGTAGCCTTTGGCGGTAGGTTTTTGCTTAATTCTCGCACCATGTTGGTATCGGCAACATGGAGTATCAATGGATTGTCAGAGGGCCTACCCTTGGCACGATAAATATCTGCCACAGCCTTACCGTCAAGCCCATTGGCCCCAAGGCCATAGACGGTTTCTGTGGGGAAAGCCACCAAGCCACCTCTTTTTATGATTGCCGCTGCCTGATTAATGAGCCTCATATCCAGGGCAGAGGGATTTAGATGCCATATTTTAGTATCAATGCGTTCCATTCTGCGCCTCCATCCTTCGCAGATAGTATAACATATTATCTGGTTGCAAATGCAAGATCTGGTATGAAATTGCCAAAGAAAGAATAGTTATTAAGGATTAGGGAATCCAGGAGGTATGAAGGTGGATTTTTGGATGTATTTTTGTTCAGCCCTAGGAATCGGCGCCTTGCATGCATTGGAGCCCGGACACGGCAAGAGCATTATGGGGGCCTATTTGATTATGTCCAAAGGGAAGTCCCGGGATGCCGTTTTGTTGGGTTTAACCTCAGCTATTACGCATACTCTGGTCATTGTGATAATGGCTGTCCTGGCCCATTCGGCCACTGCCCTGGCTATATCCAATGTAGCAATGCCCCAAGAACAAATGGAGCTATGGCTTAAACTGGTTTCCGGTACCATTATTGTCCTGGTGGGGTTGCGAATGATGTTTCGAAAAAATGTACTATGTGGTTGTGGTTGTGGTTGTGGTTCCCAACATTACCGTCCTAGCCTAACCCCTTCCCGGGGAACTCTGCTGGATGTCTTAATGTTAGGCTTTACCAATGGTTTAATGCCCTGTCCCAGTGCCCTGGCCATATTGCTAATGTCTCTCAGCAGCGGCACTTTTTTTACAGGTTTAGCGCTGGTTTTGGCCTTTGGTATCGGGGGGGCTGCGGCTTTGGTAACCATTGGTCTACTATTTGTAAAGCTATCTTCTTTAACCGGCAGCCTGTTGGACCAGGGACCCTGGCGGTTGCTGCCACGGTTAAGTGGTTTATTAATCTTTGCCATCGGGAGTATAACAGCATATAGCGCTATTACAAAACTTTATTTTTAGAAGGTTTAGGCCGACAGGATTTTACCTGCCGGCCATTTTATCAATTATTTGGTTTTATTTTTCTCAACGTATGACTTTAGCAGACTGTAGGCTGCTCCCCGGGTCAATCTACCATCGTTATCTGCCAAACTGTCCGATATATTCTTATCCCCGTAGTGCTCCATTGCGTAATCAAAGGCTTCCTCTCGGGACATTTCCTGCCCAGCATATTGGGAAATAATCAGGGCGGCTTTTTTTCCGCTCAGGAGATCAGGATCTCCCTTTTTATCCTTTAATTCCCCGGGTATACTAATTACGTACAGGTGTGAAAGCTCCTGCAATAGGTGAATAAAGTCCTCTTCGGTGATAATATCGTCTAATTGGTAATTATTGGAGTAACCACCTTGTACCAGGGCATGTTTACGCATCATTTTCAGGGCTTCATAGGCCCAATGTTTGGTTACTTCCGGTGCCCGCCAGGTAAAGGGTTCAATATCCATCCCCTGGTCGTTCAGCAGCTCCTGTAATTGATTAATCAAAGAGGAATTCTTAATTATCTGCCGGAAGGTCTTGTCCTCTTCTATACTAAGGGCCACAGCTGCACCGGCAGCCTCGCCGGTGGCCATACCCACCGGAATGGTTCTGGCACTGCCGTGGGGTAGGGAATCAAAGCTGGCTGCTCGTCCCACCACCAGAAGGTTGTCCACCCTTTGCGGTACAATACAGCGAAAGGGTATGGCATACTGGGCCGGTACACCGACAACCGCACCCTTTTCCTTGGGACCCGATGCTTGAACATCCACAGGGTAGGAACCAAAGGCAATCCGATCAGGAAAATCTCTGTTCTCTAACACATCATCAATGGTTAGGCGATATTCTCCATAGATATGTCTGGATTCGCGAATATATAGTTCCGGGGCCACTTCCGCCAGAAAGCAATTCTGTAGGCCAGGTATGTTTTCTTTCATATAGTCAATAATTCTCGGCAACTCCTGTTCTGCTAACCGACGGGCTTCCGAACGTGATTCTTTACTTAAGGGGTCTACACCAAAGATATGGAGGGCGTTAATTAATAGGGTGCCATTCTTTTGACGACCAATATTCAGCCCCCGAATACCGACCCGGGCATTACTGGGGCGGTACTGTTCCATAACTGGTCCAAAGCCCCAGGCACTTACATTGGTTGCCCCGGTGAACCAGTCATTGTCCACGGTAAGAACCCGGCGGATCTCCTGCCAATCTTCAGGGGTGACTCCCCCCAGTTTAAATACCAGGGTGGTGGCCATCTTTCGCTCGGGATAGCCGGCATCTTCCTGCCCCACACTAAAGGGGACGCCAGCCGCAGCAGCCAAGTCGGCATCCTGGGTTGCATCAATGATCCCTTTGGCGGTATAGGTAGTAATTTCTCCTTTTTTATCCTCTACCTTTACTCCTTCCACAACGGGCTTGCCCTTTTGGTATCCCATGACCGGTGAGAAGTATTTTACGCCCAGGCACAATTCCAAATCCTCTTCCTGCCCAAGCATTTGCTCAAAAATTTCCTGGGCCCTAGGAACATCAAAGGTACCGGAGCCGATCTGACGATAAAACTCCTGAAAGATTCCTTTGTTGAGAATCTCATTTCGGTTCCCAAGATTATTAGGAGCCATGTTCATGTCAATGACGTTGAGCCAGCCCCGGGTCATTAGACCACCTACTTCGGGGCGAGTATCAATTAATAATGTGGCAAGACCGTTTCTTGCTCCGGAGATGGCTGCTGCAATGCCCTCCGGATCGCTTCCCACAACAATTAGATCGTATTTTTCAGTTTTTTCGTCGGTGGTTTTCGCCTGGGCGGCCATGGGCCAGGGCAACACAACCGTAAGCATTAGAAAAAATAGTAGTACGGTACCAGTTAGCTTCTTCAATTTTCCTTACAGCCTACCTTTCTATAAGAATCCTCTATAAGTTAGGACGTAAGAGTATTTAAAAATGTTCGCCTTTTTTCTCCGCCAGCACCAGGCGTTCGCGGCCGGCCAGGTCCTTAAGTACAGTACCCTGCCACTGCCCTGCTG
This sequence comes from Desulforamulus reducens MI-1, assembly GCF_000016165.1. GTDB lineage: Bacteria > Bacillota > Desulfotomaculia > Desulfotomaculales > Desulfotomaculaceae > Desulfotomaculum > Desulfotomaculum reducens. The sequence goes on from NC_009253.1 coordinate 3,448,394, forward strand.
GCAAGATTTTTTTTGCACCTGTGCCCTGTCCCGGGCCAATTTCCATTAGCAGCAACCCACCGGGTTGCAGCAATCGGTAAGCCTGGGGAATCAGCAGACGGTATAGGTCCAATCCATCGGGCCCACCATCTAGGGCCAAGTGGGGTTCGAATTCTTTTACATCTCTCATTAAGGTGGGTATGTCACCGCTAGGTACATAGGGAAGATTTGCCGTTATGATGCTGACCTCTTCCCCCATTGTTTTGAGCAGTGGTTCCAATAGGTTACCCTGTTGAAAATGCACCCTTTCTTTCATACCTAGCCGTTCAGCATTTTGTCTGGCCACTTTGAGGGCTGCTTCTGAAAGATCGATGGCATAGACTTGTAATTCCTGCACCAGACTGGCCAAGCTAACGGCAATGGCACCACTGCCGGTTCCTACGTCCACAGCCACCGGGGGACAACTAGAGTTTTTGTGAAAAAACTTCACAGCAGTTTCCACCATTAGCTCTGTATCTGGTCTGGGAATTAAAACATCGGGGGTTACCACAAAATCCCTGCCCATAAATTCTTTTCGCCCAATCAGGTAAGCCACGGGTTCCCCCTGGGCACGACGCTCCAGTAATATTTGGTATTTTTCCTGTTGTTGCGGGGTTAGGGGTTGCTCCTGCCGCATAAACAAGCCAGTCCGATCAATGCCCGTAACCTGCGATAACAGCACTTGGGCGTCCAACTGAAAGGAGTCAATTTGTTGTTCTTTTAAATATTGCCGCCCCTTTACCAGGGCTTCTCTGATGTTCATTGGTATACCTCACGTTTAAGTAAATCTTACTTCTTCTTGTTTATTAGTATTCTTGTTATCCCCAGCAAAACGACTTATCGGAGCATAGTTAAAATAAAAGGTATTTCCCTGACAGCACTATGTTCTATAGTGTGCCCAAAGAAATACCCTGCCATTTTTTATTCTTCTACTGCCTTTAATCGTTCAGCCTGGTCGGTGGTGATTAAGGCATCGATTAATTCGTCCAGGTCGCCCTGTAATACATACTCCAGCCGGTGTAAGGTAAGTCCAATCCGGTGGTCGGTAATACGGTTCTGCGGGAAGTTGTAGGTACGAATGCGTTCGCTGCGGTCACCACTGCCCACCATGGATTTCCGTGCACCTGCAATGGCCTTTTGCTGCTCATCCTGGGCTTTGTCCAGTAGACGGGCCCTCAGTACACGCATGGCTTTATCCTTATTCTTATGCTGGGATTTTTCATCCTGACAGGATACCACTGTACCGGTGGGGATGTGGGTAATCCGCACTGCGGACTGGGTGGTGTTTACGCACTGTCCGCCGGGACCACTGGCACAGAACAAGTCGATCCTAATATCATTGGCATTGATATCGATATCAACTTCTTCGGCTTCTGGCAGTACTGCCACGGTGGCAGCAGAGGTATGAATGCGACCGCCGCTTTCGGTGGCCGGGACCCGCTGTACCCTGTGTACACCGCTCTCGAACTTCAGGGTGCTAAAGGCACCTTTCCCTTCAATAACAAAGGTAACTTCCTTGAAACCACCTAAATCTGTTTCATTGGCATCTATAATCTCGGTACGCCAGCCCTTCTTCTCCGCATAACGGGAGTACATTCTAAATAAATCCCCAGCAAAGAGAGCTGCTTCGTCTCCACCGGTACCACCGCGGATTTCCATAATAACGTTCTTATCGTCGTTAGGATCCTTGGGTAACAGCAAAATTTTTAGTTTGTTTTCCTGTTCCTCAATTTTGCTTGTAAGCTCTTCTATTTCTAATTCGACCATCTCACGGAAGTCCGGCTCCAGTTTATCCTCCAACATTTGTTTATTTTCCTGAAGATCTTCCTTGGCCTTTTTGTACTGGCGGAAAACGTCCACCACTTCCGCTAAATCAGAGTGAGACTTCACCAGTTGCTGCCACTTGGCACGGTCTGCCATGACTTCCGGGTCACTGATTTGACTTTCCAGTTGCTCAAATCTATCCTCTAACGCCTGGAGTTTATCGTACATGAATGTCACCTTCCTTAAGGACTGCATTTAAGGCTTTTATTGCAACTTCTACCTGACTGTTCTCGGGTTCCCGAGTGGTCAGCTTCTGTAACCAGAGTCCGGGGGCAATAAAGATACGACAGATGCCTTTATCCTGATATTTCCCAGACAGTTTTAAAAGTTCGTAGGCCACACCGGCCACCACCGGCAGAAGGAGGATGCGAAAGAAAATCTGACCCATTAATCCCGAAGCCGTTACTCCAGAGAAGATAACCACTTTTATCAGTATAACGATGAGTAGAAAGCTGGTACCACAGCGGGGGTGCAGGGTAGAAAACTTCTGCACTTCTTCTACTGTTAAATCTTTGCCAGCTTCGTAGGCATTAATCACTTTATGTTCTGCCCCATGGTACATAAAGACCCGTTGGATATCCTTCATCCGTGATACAGCATATACATATCCCAAAAATACAGCCAATCGGATAACCCCTTCGATGATATTCCGAAAAAAATTATCCTGAATAGAAGTGGCGGTATAATAGGTTAAAGTGGTGGGAATGACAATAAACAAGACAATGGCCAAACCCAGGGAAACCGCTATGGTTAAAAACATCTCCCATTTGCTGAGTTTTTCCTCTTCTTCTTCCCCCATGGCCTGTTCCGCTGAATAGCTTAGGGCTTCAATCCCCATTACAAGGGATTCAAACAGCATAACAACACCCCGAATAAAGGGAAGTTTGAGAAAGGGAAATCTTTTTGTTATAGAACCAAGCTTTTTTTCATTGATAACAATGCTTTCGTCAGGACGCCTGACAGCTATGGCTCGGCTGCCTGGTCCACGCATCATGACACCCTCAATAACAGCCTGACCACCATATTGAAAAGACATAAGTAACCCCCTTGCAAAAAATTTGGGGCACATAAAGAAATAGCAGAGCCACCGCTCTGCTAACTACGCTATTTCAAGCCGTATTTCTTACGGAATTTCTCAGCCCGGCCACCAACTTCGATTTGACGTTGAGCTCCGGTGTAGAAGGGATGGCAGTTGGAGCAAATTTCTACTTTAATCTCCTTTTTGGTAGAGCCAGTTTTAAAGGTGTTTCCGCATACACACTTAACTTCTACTTCCTGATAGTTTGGATGAATCTTTTCTTTCACTTGCAACTCACCTTCTTTCTCGACCAGATACAACCAATGCCAGTGGCATTAATGACATATAAACACACGACGATATTATAGCATAGAAATATTTGAGGAGCAAGAACTTGCTTGCAGGTATTTCTTTGGGGTCGGCTTTGGGCTTTGAGCTTTGAGCCGTGGGGTCTATCCCTCAAGCTCAAGGCTCATGGCTCACAGCCAACCCCAAAATTTTTTCCCAAAAGCATAAATTTATTATTTCCAAAAAAAGGAATACAGAAACGTGCGTCGTATTACTTGTATAAATACCAAATATTGGTATTTACGGTCCTGTACAACCGCCTATGTATGCGGGGATGTGACATCCCTCCGCCGGGAGTAATTACTCCATCACACGGCATTAGAGAATTCAGTTTACAGGACCTCACAACTAAATATGATTGGTCCTTTGACACAGTACCTGCATGTTGAGGGAGGCGATTTCGATGTGTTTAATTAAGCATTTGCCTAAACAACTCAGGAACAGGATATCTTGGCCCTCAGGCTCACCCAGCAGACTGTTTCAAGAAGAGGAGGTGCAATCACCACCAGATGCCGGACGGCCAAAGTTAAAAAAAGTCTCCGCACAGATTGGTGGGGCCACAGTATCACAAGCTGCCCCAGGTGAATTTTTAAGTCCACCAGGTGGGCCTGTACAGAACTTTAATCCCTCCCTGTCAGGGGACCCGGGCATTCCCAGGCCGCCAACAAGGGAAGAACTCATTTCTCTATTGAAAGGATGTGATGCTTTCAGTGGTCCTAGAAACCACTGCTCCAAAAAGTAATTTTGCTCACCCCTCTTTATACAAGCAAATTCCCAAAGGGGAAATTTTCTTATAGCTTTTGAGATCCTTTCCTTTCTTTTAAAGTTTCTTTAAGCATAGATTTACTGGCACTGCATAACCCAAGTAGCCAAGTCACGGGTTTTATTGCAGTACCTCATTGTTAAGAAACCCCAGGTGCAGAGACGTCGTTCCCAATGAAAAACATAAGGCTAAGTCCTTTACTCCCTATTTTCTACAGCGCATGGTGCGGCATGCTTATTTAAAGAGCAACCCCACAGCGAAGATTTTTATTTATATGAAAGATTGATGGGAAACCTTTGGAAGGGCGTTACGGAAAATTGAATAGAGAAAATAAACTACCCCCATCCATTGATGGGGGCTTCTTTTTAAAATTACCCAAACAGTCTTTCCTTTAGAAACAGTAGAGGGTCTAGGGGAATTCCTTGCCTGAGAATTTCCATATGCAAGTGAGGACCGGCAGAACGACCAGTGTTACCAACCCTGGCAATGGGTTGATCACGGTCAACCTGTTGCCCTTCGGTCACCAGTAGTTTAGAGCAGTGGGCATACAGGGAACGTATACCGTTACCATGATCCAGAATGACCGTAAGACCATAGGTGCCCCGGGGGGCTGCCCAAACAACTCTGCCTTGTTCTGCTGCTACGATGGTGGCACCGGAGGAGGCTCCAATATCTACTCCTTCATGGGGACGGTCACCCCGGATGCCAAAGTGGGAGGTAATCTCCCCGGCCACCGGCCAGGCCCAACCACCAATTTGAATTTTGCCCTTTTGATTGCTGGTGGCGGACACAACAGCCTCAGAAACCGCTTCTCTATTAGGGACCACCAAGGTTGCACCAATTTTAATAAAATCTGGATTAGCTAATCCATTGGCTTTCATTAGCTCAGCCATGGTTATATCATACTGTCCAGCAATGTGGGATAGGGTTTCACCACTGGCAATCCTATGATAGCCAAGGGACATGCCGGGAATAATCAGGTTTCGACCGGCCACCAATACATCGGTGGGATTCATTTTATTAATTTCTGCCAGCTTCCCAACACTGATACCCGTTCGTTCAGCTATGCTCCATAAAGAATCCCCGGGACGCACCTGATATTCCATTTCTATTTCAGAATTTGCTGTTTGACTTTTGGGTGCCTTGGTTAAAGGCTTTTGAACTTCTATATTGCGGGCTAAGGGCGGTGAATAAGCCCCCTCGGAGACAACTTCGTCCAAACCAGCACTGGCAGGTAAAACTCCCAGAACCATACTGACAAAGTATACCGCTATGGTTAACGTCACAAGTTTTCTTTTATTTATATGAAAATGCATAAAAAATCACCTCGTAATAAACAAACTATTGATAGTTTATCCAAGGTGATTAAATATTATTCATAATTTTAAATACTTTATTTGTCTATTCCTGTATTTTCCTTCTATAGGGACGTTTTTGTCCCGGCGGCTGTGACACATCTAAATTAGGGTTTAGGGGTTGTACCCTTGTCTTGGGCTTAAAATCATGCAGTATCTCATCATTGGCCCGGGTATTTTTCAAACGATCCAGTAAACTTTCCAGTGCCTCAATGGAACTCATACCGGCAATGACCTTGCGAAGGCTCCAGACATAATCCAACTCTTCTTTGGATAAAAGCAAATCTTCCCGCCTGGTGCCGGAACGTTGTATATCAATGGCCGGAAACAACCTGCGATCGGCTAATTTGCGGTCTAAAATCAGTTCCATATTGCCGGTTCCTTTAAACTCTTCAAAGATTACATCATCCATACGACTGCCGGTTTCAATTAGTGCAGTGGCTAAGATGGTCAGGCTACCGCCTTCTTCCATATTACGGGCCGCACCAAAGAACCGTTTGGGTTTATGCAATGCAGCGGGATCCACACCGCCTGAAAGGGTACGTCCACTGGGGGGAATGACAAGGTTATGGGCCCTGGCCAGCCTAGTGATGCTATCCAACAATATCACTACATCACGACCGCTCTCAACCAGCCGTTTAGCCCGCTCCAAAACCATATCCGAGGCCTTTACATGGTTTTCCGGTGGTTCATCAAAGGTGGAACTAACTACTTCCGCTTTAACGGATCGTTCAATATCCGTTACTTCCTCAGGCCTCTCATCGATTAGTAGAATAAACAATTCAATCTCAGGGTGATTAGCCGTAATACTATTGGCAATTTCTTTAATTAAAATGGTTTTACCTGCCTTTGGGGGAGCCACAATCAAGCCTCTCTGTCCTTTTCCCAAGGGTGAAATGAGGTCTATGATGCGAGTTGAAATCTTATCAGGGGTGGTTTGTAATCGGATGCGATCCTGGGGGTAAAGGGGTGTAAGTCCGGCAAAGTGCATACGCTCCGCCGCAAGTTCGGGTCTTGCACCATTAACCTGCTCTACTCTTAGCAGACCGTAGTACCGCTCGTTATCCTTTGGCTTCCTTACCTGGCCATAGACCATATCCCCTGTTCTTAGATCAAATCGTCGTATCTGGGAGTTAGATACATAAATATCGTCGTTGCTAGGTACATAGGTTGATGGTCTTAAAAAGCCATATCCGTCAGGGAGGATTTCCAGTACCCCTCCGGCATAGGAAACACCGCTTTGCTTCGATTGTAATTTCGATATCTCAAAGATAATTTCTTTTTTGCGAAATTTATAATAACCTGGAATCTCTAATTCACGGGCAATACCATACAATTCCTGCATGGTCTTTGCTTCCAGTTGAGCCTGTGTCATGACAGGTCTATCATTTTCAGCCAAAAATAATCCACCTCGTATCCGGATTTTATACTAACTATATAACCACGATATAATCGTTTTATTCACAGGTATATTGGCTTCAAAAATAAACAATCCTTGAAAAAGCTTTGTTTACAGATGTCGAAACCTGTCGTTTGCCCTTTCAAGTATATCGCAGGGTCGATATTTGGTCAATAGATGGGATTTTACTGATCAGAGGCCAATTTTGTAGCCACCGACAGGTAACTTTACCCGTCGGTGACATGAAAATTTAGGCTTTTGGGGTAAGCTTTGCCCAGTCGGCAAGGAAGGCATCAATTCCCTTATCTGTTAAGGGATGTTTGGCCATTTGCAGCAATACTTTATAAGGTACTGTGGCTATGTGGGCCCCGGCCTTGGCGGATTGCTGAACGTGTAACGGGTGACGAATACTGGCTGAGATAATTTGGGTAGCAAGATCATAATTGTTAAAGATATCTGCTATATCGTAGATCAAGCCAATCCCATCCTGGCCAATATCATCTAAGCGTCCCACAAAGGGACTAACATAGGTAGCACCTGCCCTGGCAGCCAATAGCGCCTGATTAGCAGAAAAGATTAGGGTAACATTGGTTTTAATGCCCTTTTCCATACAGGCCCGGGTTGCTTTTAATCCCTCGGTGGTCATTGGTATTTTGATAACAATATTGGGGTGAATGGCTGCAAGTTCCACAGCTTCTTTCATCATACCTTCGGCATCCAAGCTAATCACTTCTGCACTGATGGGACCGTCAACAATGGAGGTTATTTCTTTTACAACTTCCGCAAAATCACGTCCTTCTCGGGCAATCAGAGAGGGATTGGTGGTTACGCCAGCAATGACACCCAGGGCATTGGCAGCCCGAATTTCATCTACATTTGCAGTATCGATAAAAAGAAGCATTATTCAGCCCTCCTATATTTAAGGTAATAAACCTCAGCCATCAGTGTTTACCTGATGGCTGAGCGTTACTTTATCTCATCTTATGCCCGACCGGAACTACCAAATGCCCGAATTTTCTCACGGATTACCTGTGTGGCAGCCTCTCTGGCCGGGGCTAATACTTTACGGGGATCAATTTCTTTGGCATTGTTCTCCAAGGCTTGTCGGCAACCACCGGTAAAGGCCTCGCGGATGTTGGTATCAATATTTACTTTACGCACACCCAGACGAATGGCCTCTTGAATGGCTTCAGTGGGAACGCCTGAGGAACCATGCAAAACAATGGGGGTATCAATCATGCCAGCAATCTTCTCCAGGCGGGCAAAATCCAGTTTAGGAACACCTTTGTATTGCCCATGGGCAGTACCAATGGAAATTGCCAGCGCATCTACGCCGGTTTTTTCTACAAAATAGCGTGCCTCTTCAGGATCAGTAAAGAAAGCATCTCTTTCATCAACATGAATATCATCCTCGGTGCCGCCGATTTTACCCAATTCTGCCTCAACAGAAACACCGGTGGCCCGGGCCACTTCAATAACCTTGTTGGTAAGAGCAATATTTTCTTCCAACGGCAATTTAGAGCCATCAATCATCACCGAGGTAAAGCCAACCCGGATACACTGCATACATTGTTCAAAGCTAGTGCCGTGATCCAGGTGCAGGGCAATGGGTACAGTGGATTGGCTGGCTGCTATAAGGGCCAAGCCATGGATGTATTGAATACCTGCATATTTAATGGCGCCCTGGCTAGCTTGCATAATAACCGGTGCCCGTTCTGCCTCTGCGGCAGCTAAAATAGCTTGAACAATTTCCATGTTATTAACATTAAAGGCACCTACAGCGTACTTTCCCTCTTCCGCCCTTGCAAGTAATTCTTTTACAGGAACTAATGGCATTTGATGTACCTCCTTGTTTTAGCTACAAAGGTAGCATTAGGCAAAATAAAAAGCCTGGACCGCGTTCGAGCCGACGAACTGGTGCCAGGCAAATTCTTCAGGAACCATATTCCGGCATGAGCAATTAGACGGTCACACTCCAAACGGGATTAAAGTCAGTATGACCACAGTTACCCGGAATTATGTTTAGGAGTGTCTGTTTCGCTTGCGCCGGGTCTTTTTCGCTAGCTTAGAGTTATTATTGGAAAAACTATCCAAACAACGAAAACCGTGCTGTGTCAATTCTATGGTATCCACTTGCTGAATCACATTTAGGTCCTCTTCTGTTTCTGCATAAACAATGTTAATGCTATCGCATTCTTTACAATGGAGCTCCAGTCGATCCAGATAAACATCTACTTCAATGTGTGTATTTCCACACTGACAGTAAAGGCCACCATTGTCTGCAATCTCCTGGAGGGACTGCATAACCTCATGCATAATCTCTGAGTTATTAAAGTACTCGTCATATCCGAGCTCGTCAATTAATGATTCTATACCAGAGTCTAAGGATTCTGCCAGTTCTTTAACTTCCTCATACTTGCCAATAAACCCTAGTTCGAGTCCAGATTCTGGACAATTGAGATAAATGACCTCTTTGCCCCACAGGCGTACTCCAGAAATTTCGCGAATGTGCTTTGTCTCGCAAAATATACAGGGTATTTGCAACCAATAACTGCCCGCTGAACGGTTAACAATACCTAACAAGAAGGCACCACAGGAGCAGCTAATTTGGAGCTTACCACGGCCTGAAAGAGCAAACCTTGAGAGGTTATGAAATTCTAATGCGCCACACTCTGGGCAGCGAATGGCCAGGGTGGTGACATTGGTTATAAGCACCTCTATAACCTCCTCTTTAGTATAAAGAGTTCGCCACCTAGGAAAAAATTCCTTTTTTTCTTTATCAATTACCAGTATACAGAGGTTTAGCCAATATCCGCTTGTAACTTTCCGTAGCCTTCGGAACGTGATAAAATTGAGCGTACCAAAACTCGAACGTCATCCAAATCAAAGGGTTTATTTAGGTAATGTTGGACTCCTAAACTTTTGGTTTGATCCATAATCTCCATATCTCCGTAGGCTGTCATCATAGCCACAGGCAGTTGTGCATAATGTTTGCGAATTTCCTGAAGAGTTTCAATGCCGGTCATGCCTGACATCTTTATATCCAGTAGGACTAGAGAAGGCAGAGTCTGGGAAAGAACTTGCAATGCCTCAGCCCCGCTTCCGGCCATTTTCACAATGTAACCTTCGTCAGCCAGAGCCTCAAATAATAATCGTCTTACTCCTACCTGGTCATCCACTATAAGAATATCAAACGATGTACTATTCATTTTATTCGGTACCCCCTGAACTCATAACCTTAGCTTAATAGTTTTTCGACACCATGACAGCAATACCTGCTTGCATTTGAAATTTCAGAATTTTTTCGGTTTTGACCTTTCTACCAGCTAGGCGGTACAAAGGAGGCTAGCACAGTCATCAAGCCCACCATACTAATAACGGCCAGCAGAACAGCCACAAGGGCAGGCGTAAAAATAACCGCCAGCGCCCTACCTGTATTGAAACCGTGGGCTTCCCTTAACCCAATGGTTAATAGAACAACCCCCCAAATAAATAGGATCAGATTAGTCAAGGCCATCAGGCCGGTGGCCACGCCGGGTGACAGCCAAGTGGTTAATACCCTTAAAGGTATTAAAAATACCTCTGGCAAACCAGCTAAGCCATAAATTACAAATACAGTACGGGCGGTTCCACGGCCACCGTAGAAATCTGCCACTAAATGCAATAGGGCACTGTAAAAAAACCATTTAATAAAATAAAACAGAGCACCCAAGATGGCTAACAGAGGTGCAGCAGCCCGCAGTGCCTGGGTAAAATTCTCTGACCGTGGCAAAGGGATTCCCAGATTTAATCTTAAATCACTGGGCACTCCATGGGCTGAGGTATATAGATTGGTAAGTAAGCCAATTAGAGACAGTAACACCACAATCAGCAAGGTAACTCCTAGGGGTGGATTCTGTACAATCCTTTTCATGGTTGGCACAGGGTCAAACAATACACCATAGATAATTTCGTAAAACTTCAAGGGAGACTCTTCAGCTTCTTTTTTGATTATCAGGTTGTTGTCCTTTGCATTGTCTTCTTTTTCCAATACTTTCTCTATTAAATCCTCGGGCAGTGCATGATCTTCGGGCGTCTGGTCACAGGTTAACTGCTCGGAGTTTTGATCCTTTAAATTGCTCAAGGCCACGCCTCCTTACTGTATATTGGTATTTATGGGCATTACTACCTTATCAGGTAATAAAAGTAGGCCCTCCAGAGGGATTGGTAAGATTTTATTTTTGCCTTGCAGGCCGCCAAATAATTGTTGCCATAGGAGTTGTTCTCCGGTCATGTCTACCAGCTCCGGCTCCCCTTTAATACCGGCTAAATTTGCAGTGATTCTTACGGCTTCATTGAAATCCCCCAATTCATCCACCAGCCCCAACTGTTTTGCCTGTTTGCCAGTGTAGATTCTGCCGTCTGCCAACTTCCTTACCTGGGTCGGGTCCATCTTTCTTCCTGCTGCCACCACTTGTATGAAATCTTCATAACTGTCGTTAACCAGTCCCTGAAAAATCTGACGTTCTTCCGGTGAAAGATCCTTATTGCTGGCCCCCATATCCTTGAAGGCCCCTGTCTTAATGTTGTTGACCTCCACTCCCAGTTTATTATACAAGTCTTTCATTTCCGTTAGCTGCATAATCACACCGATGCTGCCGGTGAAAGTTCCCGGGTTTGCTACGATTTTATCGGCCTTGCAGGAGATCCAGTAGCCACCGGAAGCCGCCATCTCTCCCATGGCCGCCACAACTTTTTTGCCAGACTTACGTACTCGCTCCACTTCTCTGCCAATTTCATCAGAACCCACCACAGTGCCCCCGCCGGTGTTCAGTTTTAATATAACGGCCTTAATTTCCGGGTTCTCCCGGGCTTCTTTTAATTCGCTAACAATACGATCTGCGGCAGCCACACCTGCTGTGCCGAAACCACCTGGGGCAGAAGACATAATGGTTCCTTCTATATGTACCACTGCAATTTGTTCTCCCACTCCGGTATTTTCGGCCGTTTTGCCCCCATTGCCTTTCAAGGCTATAGCCACCGCCAGGGAAAACAGTACAACCCCGATGACAATGCCTGTAATGATCTTCTTACGCAAATATCCTCAGCTCCTTTGATCTAGTTCTCCTTATCTTTTTGCCAAAGTTTTTGTTATTCCCTGCTTATCTTACGTCAGGGTGACAAAAAAATACCTATCAGAAAATACCTTATCCTTGCATTAGATTAGAAAAAAAGCTTTGGCGTAAACACCAAAGCTTTTCTAGGTTTAAGTTTGTGTTACTTCTGATTATGAAGGGACGCCCCTACGAAATCTTTAAACACAGGGTGGGGGCGATTGGGACGGGACTTAAATTCCGGGTGGAACTGGGTGGCCAGATACCAGGGGTGGTCCTGCAACTCCACAATCTCCACCAGTTTGCCATTGGGTAGCGTTCCGCTGAATATCATACCAGCCTGGGCCAGATCTTTGCGGAAATCATTATTTAACTCATAACGATGGCGATGCCGCTCGTAGATAATCTCTTCTCCATAGGCATTATGTGCCGCTGTGCCTGGAGCCAATTTGCATGGGTAAGCACCTAGTCTCATGGTTCCACCCATCTTATCCAAATCCTTTTGTTCTGGTAACAGGTCAATGACGGGATACTGACAGTGGGGATTGAATTCCGCACTATTGGCATCCTGCCAGCCCAGTACCGAACGGGCAAACTCCACAACTGCCAACTGCATGCCAAGACAGATCCCTAGAAAAGGAATCTTGTTTTCCCGGGCATATTGAATAGCTTTTATTTTTCCTTCAATACCTCGGTCACCGAAACCACCGGGTACTAAAATACCATCGACACCCTTTAAAATTTCTGCCGCAGGTAATTTTTCAAGGTCCTCAGAATTTACCCAACAAATTTCGACGGATGCATCGTGATGTAATCCTGCATGACGTAAGGCCTCGGCCACACTAAGATAGGCATCTGGTAAGGCTACATACTTGCCGACCAGTGCAATGGTGGTACTCTTTTTTAGGTTTTTCATCCTTTCCACCATATTGTTCCATTCCGTCATATCCGTTTCGCCACACTGGAGGCTTAACCGTTCCACTGCAATGTCGTCCAGCCCCTCTAACTCCATCTGAAGGGGAACTTCATAGATGGAGAAGGCATCCACAGCCTGAATAACGGCATCCTTATCAATGTCGCAGAAGAGGGCCAGCTTTTCTTCCATCTCTTTGGGAAAGGGCTTTTCAGTACGGCAAACAATCACGTCTGGTTGAATACCAAGACTTCTTAGTTCTTTTACCGAGTGCTGGGTTGGCTTCGTTTTGAATTCATTGGCCACCCTTAAATAGGGAACAAGGGTTACGTGAACATACATAACATTGTCCCTGCCCAGATCGGCACGGAGTTGACGAATGGCTTCCAGAAAAGGTAGGGATTCAATATCTCCCACGGTTCCGCCAATCTCGGAAATAACCACATCGGCGTCCAGTTCCCGAGCCATACGCAGCACTCTATCTTTAATTTCATTGGTAATGTGGGGGATAACCTGTACTGTTCCCCCGAGATAATCACCCCGGCGCTCCTTATTAATAACAGACCAGTAAATACCACCGGTAGTTACATTACTGGTTTTATTTAAATTGGTATCAATGAACCGCTCGTAGTGTCCTAAGTCCAGGTCCGTTTCAGCGCCATCTTCAGTAACGAAGACTTCGCCGTGCTGGTATGGACTCATGGTCCCCGGGTCTACGTTAATGTACGGGTCTAATTTTTGTATGGCAACTTTCAAGCCTCGGCTTTTAAGTAGCCGCCCCAATGAAGCCGCCGTAATACCCTTACCCAGGGATGACACCACTCCGCCGGTAACGAAAATAAACTTGGCCATGGTTGCCTCCTGTCAAAATCAGTAGAATTTTGGCTAACGCCTATCCCATTTTAACGATGGGGACTTGTCCTGTCAATAGTTTATCTCATCCACCCTAATCGCACAGCAAGTACATAACCTAGAAATAATCCTACCACACCCATAACCCCGGCTAGGGTCGGTGGAGCAGGAACCGGTAATTTTAACTTTGCAAATAGGAGGCCCACCAGAAAACCAGTAATTGTGGAATATAGTACCTCTTTCATATAACGTACTCCCTACATTTTTTCTGGTGCCGTTAAGCCCAACAGCCCCAGAGCGTTTCTTAATACAATGCGTACACATTGTACCAAAACCAAACGAGCTTCTGATATCGCTTCGTTTTCTGTAATCACTCGATGACTGTTGTAGAAGCTATGAAATAAGCCTGCCAGGTCGTGCAAATACCGGGCTATCCGATGAGGTGCCATCATTTCCGCTGCTGCAGCAATTTCGCTGGGGAAATCTGCCAGTTTGCGCAACAACTCTAATTCTGCCTCTTCTTTTAGTACTGTAGGATTTATAGCTGCTATTTCAGGCAATGGACGTCCTTGCTCTTGCAGTTGACGTAAAATACTACAAATCCGGGCATGAGCATACTGAATATAAAAAACCGGGTTATCATTGGTTTGGGACTTTGCTAAATCCAGATCAAACTCCAAATGGCTATCTGGACTTCTCATAACAAAGAAATAACGCGCTGCGTCCCTTCCAACCTCTTCCACCAATTCTTCCAGTGTAACAAACTGTCCGGTACGTTTTGACATACGAACAACTTCGCCCCCACGTAATAAACGGACTAACTGCATAAGGATAATTTGCAGGTTGTCGCGGTTATGGCCTAGGGCTTCCATAGAACCCTTCATCCGGTTCACATGGCCATGGTGATCGGCACCCCAAATATCAATTACACGGTCAAAGCCCCGCTTATATTTGTCCTTGTGATAGGCAATATCCGCAGCAAAATAGGTGGGTATGCCATTAGAGCGAACAACAACTTCATCTTTTTCATCACCAAAGGCAGTGGCTTTGAACCAGAGAGCATTTTCTTGTTCGTAAATAAAACCCTTTTGGCGCAATTCATCCAGTGTTTCTTGAATGGCACCGCTATCATGAAGGGCTTGTTCAGAGTACCATACATCATATACAACACCAAAGTCCAACAGTGTATTACGAATATGGGTTAATTTCTCTTGCAATGCATAGGCAGCCAGGGTCTTCCGACGAGTCGTCTGGTCTGCATCCAGCAATCCCCTACCATTTTTGTTAATATAACCCTTTACTGTGTCAATAATATCTTCTCCATGATATCCTTCTTCGGGCAATTGGATATCCTGACCCAATTGTTGTAGATAACGCACCTCTAGGGACTTGCCAAAGTTTTCGATCTGGTTCCCGGCATCATTAATATAGTATTCCCTACTAACCCGATAGCCGGCAAAATCTAAGATCGACGCCAAACTATCTCCCAAAGCTGCTCCCCGGGCATTTCCCATGTGTAGCAGACCAGTGGGGTTTGCACTAACAAATTCTACTTGTACCCTTTGACCATCTCCCAGTTCCAGCCGCCCATAGTTTCGATCCTCTTGAATAATCATAGGAATAACTCCGTGTACCCAGCTAGGTTGCAGGTAGAAATTAATAAAGCCCGGGCCGGCTATTTCCACACGTTCCACTTGTGTATTTGCCAGGTCCAGGTTTTCTATAATTGCCTCTGCTATTTTTCTGGGGGCCATTTTAGCAGGCTTGGCCAGTTGCATGGCTAAATTAGTGGCAAAGTCTCCATGTCCTTTTTCCCGCGGTACTTCAATGATAACTTCAGGTATTTCCAGCTTGTTTACCTGACCCTTGTCCACAGCCCCAGCAATTGCAACCTGCAAAGCTTTGGCTAAGCTGGATTTTATATTTTCTACCAATCCTTGCAACAGAAATCCTCCTTCGTACGAGGTAATAAGACCATACACAGTATAATATACTACTTTCTTTAGTACAGTCCACCCGATTTTGCTATTAGCTTTTAGCTTTTTGCATGTATTACTTTGGGCTAGAAATCTTAATCTTAGTCCATGAGTAGGATTAGCTATGCTTTTTTTACTATTATCTCTAAGCAGTTTCTGCCAAGCGGTGCATGGTCAAGTAACAACTCATAATCTAGCTTAATACTTCCCCCAATGTCTGTCAAGTTAACCTCAATATTCCTAGTTGTGACTGTCATGTCCATTCTGCTAAAGCTAGTTTGGTAGATGGAACTGCGCTCCATCCCTGCTTCATAGATTTGTCGCATGGATACATTACCATTTCGAATGATGGTGACAGTTTTACTCTCTACCTTTAGGGTAGTTGTAGTATTCTCCATTCCCGTTAGGGCACTTTCTTTATAGATAATGTAATAACAGTTATTTTTGCGGTGGTAAGTTCCCGGTACTACCATTTCTGTAATTTCCGGTTCATCATTAGCCGGGTCCATTCTTATTGCCTTGATGGTTAGCATTATATTCATACCCATATTTTTTCCTCCAAAACTATTTTAACCTTTGGGAAAAATAACAATGCATTATGTCAAAAGCAAACCCAAAAAAGAGCGGACAATATCCGCTCTTTTTTGGGTTTAACATTAATGGTAAATTACGCTTCCTTTTCAACGCCAGGTGTATGGTCTTTACCGGCTAGGGTTATATAGGAGGTACCTATGTAAAGGTACTCAATTTTACCCTCTTTAGCCAATTCTGCCACAGCCTTATCTACTTCTTTCTTTTTAACACCAATTTTTTCTGCAACTACACGGGGTTTTTCTTTGCTTACTCCTGCGAGATAGGCTAAAATTTTCTCTTTAATTTCTTCCATTTTTTACACCACCGTTTCCTACCATCCATACGGGTGGTAAATGTTGAGATGCCGCCGCCTCACGGCGACGGCTTTTACTCATATTATACTCATGCTCAAGGGGCTATATTCCTACCACTTGAACTGAGTGGTGCTTCTGAATGTAGTTTGAGCCAGAGTGAAGTCGTCGATGTGCTTGTCTGTAAATTGCAGACCAGTAACCTCGAAGAATTTCTCCCAGCTAATGCGTTCAATCCACTCAGCCATACGCTCGCCAGGTTGTGCATTTGCTGCATAAACCTCAACGATATGCTTAACTGCGTTAACAACTTCCGGCCAACGTGGGGGGTTGTTAGGCAAGAAAGGAATGGCCAGACGAGAGAATCTGGGACCAATACGGCTGTTGGAAATCTTGCCACCAACCCAGATGGACACAGCATCGTTCTTAGCATCGATGATATGAACAGATGGGCACATGGTGTAGCAGTTACCACAGTACATGCAACGCTCAGCCTTAATCTCGACGGATTTCAGCTTGGGGTTAGGACGGATAGCTGCGGTGGGGCAGCTAGCAGTCAGAGTCGGAATTTCGCAAACCTTATGCAGTGTATCGTGGTCGATCTTAGGAACAGTTCTGTGAATACCTAAAATCGCGATGTCGGAGCAGTGTACAGCACCGCACATGTTCAGACAGCAAGCCAGAGAAATTCTCAGTTTTGCAGGCAGTTTCATGGTGGTGAAGTATTCAAACAGCTCATCCATAACGGATTTAACAATACCAGATGCATCAGTGGCAGGGGTGTGGCAGTGTACCCAACCCTGGGTGTGTACGATGTTGGTAATGGAGTTACCAGTACCACCAACGGGAACACCCTTCTCTGTCAACTCAGCGATCAGGGCATCGACTTTGCTTCCGTCGGATAACAGGAATTCAACGTTGTGACGGCTGGTAAATCTCAGGTAACCATCACAGTATTTGTCTGCCAAGTCACAGATTTCGCGAATGAAGTAGATACTAATCAAACGCGGAGAACCAGCACGTACAGTGTACAACTTGGCTCCGGTTTCAGATACGTGTACGAGCACGCCAGGCTTTACAATTTCATGGTACTGCCATTTACCATAGTTTTCTTTGATAATAGGCGGTAACATTTCTTTATAGAGCGGCGGTCCGATGTCAGTTCTTGCTTGTGCCAAAATGGTTCACCTCTCCCCATTTCATTATTTTATGCGGCAATAGCCTGCATATTATTCAAATTAGTCCTGAACGGTTTCTTCAGGCCACCAGAAGAAGAAGGGGTTTGCACGAGGAGCCATAACCATCTGAGGAATGGGCTCGAGCTCAATAGCGCGCAGGAAGTTACGCATACCCAGACGCAGGATCAGTTCACCCAAGCGCTCACGGGTCTTACCGTTTTCATCCCACCACTCCCATACTTTTTCGAGGAACTCTTTGAGTTCTTCATAGCCGGAGCCAGACTCAAGCTTCATGAAGGGTACGATAACCCAACCCATCATAGCACCTTGAAGAATAGGAGCTTTACCACCAATCAGGATGGTAGCACCACGATCGTCTCCAGGACGTAAAGCTTTGGTCATTTTGTTTATGCAGTGCATGCAACGAGTGCAGTTAGCATTGTCAATAGTTAATTCGTTACCATCCCAAGCTATACACTTGGTGGGGCACTTGGAAATAACCATGCCATTGATATCAAAGCCACCAGCAACATATTCACGAACAGCTTCTTGGTTGATCTTGATATCGTCTCTCCAGGTACCCTGGATAGAAATATCGGAACGGGCGATAGAAGCTACGCAGTCGTTGGGGCAACCGGAAATTTTGATTTTGGATTTATAAGGCCACATCGGACGATGCAGATAGTCTTGGAACTCGTTAGTCAAGTCATGACAGAGATCCAAGGTGTCGATCATAGCAAATTCGCAACGAGCGGGACCAGCACAGCAGCTGGGGGTACGCAGGTTGGAACCAGATCCACCTAAATCCATGGGATGCTCTTCGAAGTTAGAAACTTCATCAAAAATAGTTTGGATGTACTCTGTTTTGGTTCCCAGCAACACCATGTCACCAGTGGCACCGTGCAGGTTGGTCAGACCAGAACCATACTTTTCCCATACGTCACACACTTGGCGCAACGCTTTGGTGTTGTAGTACCAACCGGAAGGCTGGTTCAAACGAATGGTGTGGAACATCTCAATGTTCGGGAATTGCTCAGGTACGTCAGAGTAACGACCGATTACACCACCGCCGTAACCCATAACACCTACCAGACCACCGTGTTTCCAGTGAGCTTTCTTGTCTTCATAGGAAAGCTCTAATTGACCCAGCAAGTCTTGGGAGGAAATGTTGTGAGCAGCGGCTTTTTTAATTTCTTTTACGAAACTGGGCCACGGGCCTTTCTCAAGTTCGTCCAAGAGAGGAGTCTTCTTGGTTTCGGTCATTAAGTTCACCTCCGTTTTTTTGTAAAAAAAGATAGTTGTTTCTATCTCCGCCATAAATGGCACAGCCGCCTTCCTTGCCAGATCCTGTCCCACTATTTTGTTAGCATCTAGAACCTAGCTAGTTAGACAAAAAAAGACAACTTGTCCAACCAAGAAGAGCAGGCAATAAATTGTCTAAATTTGCACAATCCAGATCAACTGTATAGATTTCATTCCACGTAAATTTTACACCTGTCGATATAGTATGTCAACAGATATTGCACTTTACGGAATGTGGAGTTTTTCACATAGTCTGAATAGTCTAAAAAAATCCTTTTATTGCGTTATTTAAGCAATTTGCTAAAATTTTTTCTTATTTATATTTTGCGACCATGAAACTAATTATAGCACATGCATATGGGGTTGTCTTGTTGGTTTTTTTGTTGATGAAGGAATATTTTGTTTAGTATCTTCTAGCCATCAGTTTTAATAACCGATAGCTAGAAGAATTAACCAACAAACAAGTAATACTTATAAGCTATAACCTTCTTCAAAGGCTTTCAGGTTTATGTCAATGAATTTTTCCGGCACACGGACCCTCAGAGCATTAATCCATAGTTCTTTAGCTATGGGCAAACGTTTGGCTAACAGCCCCACCAAAACCACATTGGCTGCCTTTGGGTTGCCGCATTGTACGGCAATCTTTAATGCATCCACAATGGTTGTCTTGGCCGTGCTTTGCTGAACCCGCTCCAAGCAATCCGCCGGATATACTGTCGCACCGGTCAATACCGGCATTGGCGGTATGGCTTGATCGTTAATAATAATACTACCGCCATCCTTAAGATGGGAAAGCCAGCGCAGTGCTTCCATTTTTTCGAAGGCTAAAATTGCATCGGCTTTGCCCTCGGAAATCAAAGGAGAGTATACCTTTTCTCCTAGGCGAATCTGTGTAACCACACTACCGCCCCGTTGGGACATTCCTTTTATTTCGGATACCTTTATGTCATAGCCGGCATCTTGGGCTGCCTTAGCCATAATTCTGGTGGCTAGAATGGTACCCTGTCCCCCGACACCAACAAGCAAAATGTTTAATGGTTTAAGCATTCTGTTCACCCCGCTTTTTTAGGGCTCCTTTTTGACAAAGCTGTACACATAGTCCACAGCCCCTGCACTGAATTGTCGAAATAGCTACTTTTCCTTCCTGGCGTGAGATGGCCGGGCAACCCAGCTTCATACACATGCCACAATTGATGCAGAGTGTTTCATCCACTTCGATTGGTTCCGGCGTTTTGTTGTTCTTTAACAAAGCACAGGGTCTTCTCACAATAATAACCGATGGTTCAGCAGCAGCAACTTCCTCCTTGACCGCCCGGTCAATTTCACTTAATTGCATAGGATCGACGGTCCGTACTCGTTTAACGCCCACAGCCCTGGCAATAGCTTCCAGATCTACCGCTGGAGCAGGGTTGCCCATGAGGGTTGCCCCGGTGGCAGGGTTCTCCTGATGCCCAGTCATGGCAGTGGTTCTATTATCCAGAATGAGCACCGTTGATGAGCCGCCATTATAGACCACATCCATCAAACCCGTTATCCCCGAGTGCAGGAAGGTGCTGTCCCCGATTACCGCAACAGTTTTTCGACCCATTTCTGGATTGGCCTTCTCCATTCCCAGGGCAGCCCCAATACTGGCCCCCATGCAAATGCACGTGTCAATGGCACTTAGGGGACTGAGACTACCCAAGGTGTAGCAACCAATATCCCCGCTGACCACTAACTTTTGTTTTTTCAGTGTGTAAAAGACCCCCCTGTGAGGACATCCTGCACACATCACAGGTGGACGCCCAGGCAGGGGCTCTGCGGCGGCAGCCACTTCCTGGGTAGCCTGACCCATGGGCCGGAATTCCTCTGCCACCTCAATGCCCTCTTGCATTAGAGCTTTGGCAATCAGTGCAGAACTTAATTCCCCATAGGACGGTAACATTTCTTTGCCCTTTAGCGCAATTCCCATGGCCCTGATCTGCAATTCCAGGAAGGGCTCCAGTTCCTCAATCACCAATAGGCTGTCTACACCAGCTGCAAATTCCCTGATAAGCTTTTCCGGCAAAGGATTGGTCATACCCAATTTTAATATAGAGGCCTGGGGCAAAACTTCCTTGGCATAGTGATAGCTAATACCACTGGCAATAACACCAATATTCTTGTCTCCCCATTCAATGGTATTCAAAGGACAGTTCTCACTATATTCCTGCAATTTGGCCATACGTTCTTCCAGAAAAACCCGCCGCATGCGGCCATGGGCCGGCACCATCACATATTTAACGGGATCCTTGGCATAGGGGCGCAGGGTTCTAGTGCCTGGTTCTTTCATTTCTACAAAGCTTTGAGAGTGGGAAACCCGAGTGGTTACCCGTAGCATGACGGGTGTATCAAATTGCTCACTAATTTCCAGGCCCAGGCCCACCATGTCCTTTGCTTCCTGGCTATCGGCTGGCTCTAGACAAGGCATTTTGTTCACCAAAGCATAGTAACGGTTGTCCTGTTCGTTTTGAGAGCTGTGCATCCCCGGATCATCGGCAGATACCAGTATAAGGCCCCCGTTCACACCGGTGTAGGCCAATGTAAACAACGGGTCCGCCGCCACATTTACACCTACGTGTTTCATGGTAACTAGTACCCTGGCTCCTGCTATGGATGCACCAGCCCCTACCTCCAGTGCAACCTTTTCGTTGGGTGACCATTGGGCATAAATATCCGGGTACTTTGCAAAGTTTTCCAGAATCTCTGTGCTAGGTGTGCCCGGGTAACCTGTCGCTACGGAGATGCCTGCTTCATAGGCCCCTCGGGCAATGGCAGCATTACCAGATAGTAACTCCTTCATCCTCATACCTCCAATGTAATAAGGTATTATTTCGGTCTTGTCAACAGTCATTAGCTATCGCCCCTTGGGGCTGATGGCTATTTATTTCTTAAGTCCACTACACGTTTCGCTTTGCCAGCTGTACGCTCTAGGGACCTAGGTTCCAAAAGCTTCACCTTTGGGCCAATGGAAAGCACCGTTTGTAGTCGTGCCTTTACATTTCTTTCTAGATTCTCAAGATCACGCCAATTACCAGTAAAGGCTTTGTCATTCATTTCGACTTGGACTTCCAAGGCATCCAGATAGCCCTTCTTGGTCACAATTAATTGGTAATGGGGAGCTACACCTTCTATCTTTAATAGAACATCCTCGATTTGTGATGGAAAAACATTTACACCGCTAATAATAAGCATATCATCGGTTCGCCCAGTAACTTTACGCAGGCGGGCTGTAGTTCTACCACAAGCACAGGGTTCTGAAGTTTTTATAGTGATATCCCGGGTACGATAGCGGATAATGGGCAGTGCTTCCTTAGTCAGGCTGGTAATAACCAACTCCCCTTCTTCGCCATCTGGTACCGCTTTCCCGGTTGCCGGATCAATGACTTCTATTAGGAAGTGATCTTCCGCGATATGCATACCCTTGCGTTCTTGACATTCTCCCGCTACACCTGGCCCTATGACCTCACTTAGGCCATAGTTATCTGTGGCAAAGAGACCCCAAACTTTCTCCAGTTCATCCCGCATACTCTCTGTCCATGCTTCGGAACCAAATAGACCCACCTTTAATCCCAATGACTTTGGATCGATGCCCATTTGTCGCGCCACTTCTGCGATATGCAACGTATAGGAGGGTGTACCAATCAAAGCGGTGGTACCAAAATCCTGCATCAGCATAATTTGTTTTTCTGTATTCCCGGTGGAGGAAGGAACCACCGTGGCTCCAACTTTCTCCAAACCGTAATGCAATCCAAAGGCCCCGGTAAACAGTCCGTAACCAAAACTTACCTGGGCCACATCATTATCCGTAACTCCGGCAGCCGTAACCATGCGTGCCACCAACTCTGACCAGTTTTCAATATCCTGCCGAGTATAGCCAACAACGGTTGGTTTACCAGTGGTTCCGGATGAAGCATGCAATCGCACCACCTTTTTCATGGGTACAGCAAACATATTAAAGGGATAATTATCCCGGAGGGATAGTTTTGTTGTAAAGGGTAATTTCCCGATATCCTCCAATCCTTGGATATCCGTAGGCTTGACCCCATGTTGGTCAAAAAGCTCTCTGTAGTAAGCTACATTCTCGTATACATTGGTTATCGTTTGCTGCAACCGGGAGGTTTGCAGTTTTTGCAACTCCTCCCGATCCATGGCTTCAAACTGTTCATTCCAGATCATAATTGCTCCACCTTCTTATTTTTGACTCTCAGTGTACCTGTCGGGCATCTTTCACCAAAGACCTGTTCTAGGTGATCTTCCGATAACGGTTCTGTTACCATACTAACCAGAGGTAAAACCAACAAAGGAATCAGCATTGCTAAGCTACCTATCATCGGAAGCATCCCAGCATCCAGTTTTACATAGAAACTAAAGAGCAAAGAAATGGTTAAACCAGTTAGGGATGCAATCCAGGCTCCTGTGGCAGTTGCTCTGCGCCAGTATAGCCCCATTAAGTAAGGCGCAAGAAATGCTCCAGCAATGGTTCCCCAGGAAACGGCCATCAGACTTAGGATAATGGTCGGCTTCGCTAGGGCCAGGGCCACCGAAAGGGCGATAAACAATGCACAAAACAATCTCATTAGCCCAACCTTACGACCATCGGGCAGGGTAGGATATAATCCCTGCAAAAGATCTATGGTTACGGCTGAGCTTGATACCAGCACCAGGGATGCCAGTGTGGACATGGAAGCAGAAAGCACCAGTAATAAAATTAACGTAACAGCCCATTCCGGCAAGGTATTCATTAGAATCTTAGGAACCATCAAGTCCGGGTTAGGCTTGCCGGTAAGTGCATCCACAGGTACTTTATCAAAAAACAGCCGGGTTAGACTTCCGGTAAAGTATGCTCCTGTTGTAATAATCAGGGCAAACAGAGTGGATACAATGGTGGCTGGTCGAATGGATGCTTCATCTTTGATAGCATAAAACTTTTGCACCATCTGGGGTAATCCCCAGGTACCTAAACTTGTCAAAATCACTAACGAAGCAATGGGCAGAAATCCAGGCGGCCCCACAGGACCTGTAAGTTTAGGATTAATGGCTTGCAATTTATTAACAACCTGATCTAACCCACCTATCTGTGGCGCCCCCAATACGTAATACAGTAGGGCAAAAACGCCAAAAATCATAATACTTCCCTGTACCATATCCGTAAGGGCCACCGCACGATAACCCCCGGTTACCAGATACATAGCCGTTAATAATGCCATGATAATGGTTGCATAGGTATAGGGAATGTTAAAAACTTGTTCAAAGAGATAGCTTAGGCCCATGAAAACTGAAGCAGAATAGGGGATCATAAATACGAAAATAATAGAAGCGGCAAAGATTTTAAAGCCCGGTGATTGGTAGCGCGCCTCCAGAAATTGCGGCATAGTTAAGGCATTTAGCCGAAAGGTCATTTGTCTTGTTCTTTTGGCTAATACCCACCAGGCCAGAAGACTCCCCAGAAGTGTGTTGCCCACCACAATCCAAAGGCTGGATAAACCAAAACCCCAGCCTACTTTGCCAGCATAGCCTATAAAAATTACCGCCGAAAAATAGGTCGTCCCGTAGGCAAAGGCAGAAAGCCATGGTCCCACAGACCTCCCCCCCAGGAAGAAATCATTGAGGGTTTTCGTACGACGCATGCAAAAAAGCCCACTAAATAAAAGAAACCCTATAAAAAGGGTTAGAAAAATCCCTTTCATTCTACCGTCCTCCCGTTCTCCTCTTTATGACTTTAAATCTACATGTTATGCTAAGTGTCCTAGAAAATTACTAACCTACAAATTACTATCCTACAAAGCACTGTACTACATTTACTGTCCTGCTATAAATATGCTCCTACCAAGTACTGTCCTACCAAAACTACAAACCCTACCGTCCTTCTTACCACCTCCTAAAATGGGGTTTACTTTGTATTCTATATGTCTATGTCTTTTCCTGCTTAATGTTGCAAATTATTGCTTAAATTGTTAGTCTAACAGGTGTCAAAAATTAGTCACCGGGCTATGCCTAGCGGCTCAGACTATAAAACTCCCTTAAGTTGTATTTAACTATTTGTCAATAATCAACCACCGACCTGGGTCGGTGGTTGATTAAGAACGTTTATTAACTATATACCGTTTTAACCTTTTTCATGCCACGGTGTTTGATAAACCTGCCCATTCTTTTGATGGCCTCGGTTAGGTCCTCGACGGATGAGGCATAGGAACAGCGAATGCATCCTTCTCCGCCGGGTCCAAAAACATCGCCAGGTACCACGGCTACTTTTTCCTCCAGCAGCAGGTTTTCAGCAAATTCAGCAGCAGTTAATCCGGTATCTCCCACATAGGGGAAGGCATAGAAGGCTCCTCCGGGTTCAAAGCAGGTCAAACCAATTTCTTTAAAACCATGAAGTACCAATCTACGACGACGATTATACTGAGCTACCATTTTATCCACAGCACTCTTGCCATTCCGCAGGGCTTCCAGGGCAGCAACTTGTGCCGTGATGGGTGCGCAGAGCATTGTATATTGGTGGATTTTGTTCATGGCAGCAATAAAGTCTTCATGGCCAGCTGCATAACCTAACCGCCAGCCAGTCATGGCATATGCCTTGGAGAAACCATTTAATATGATGGTGCGATCTCTCATGCCCGGCAACGAAGCAAAACAGGTATGCTGCCCGTTATAGGTAAGACGTTCGTAAATTTCATCGGCAATAACCAACAGATCATGTTTTTCTACTAATTCCGCAATTTGCAGCAGGGTCTCTCGATCCATGATCGCACCAGTTGGGTTATTGGGGAAACACAGCAGCAGCACCTTTGACTTTGGCGTGATTACCGCTTCCAATTTATCCGCCGTAAGACGGAAATTATCTTCCATACTGGTTTGTACCGTAACTGGTATTCCTCCAGCCAAAGCAGTGCAGGGAATATAGGAAACATAACAAGGCGTGGGTATGATTACTTCGTCCCCTGGGATAATCAAGGTGCGCAAGGCTATATCCAACGCTTCACTAACCCCAACAGTTACTAGGACTTCCTTTTTGGGGTCATAATGGACCCTCTGACTCCCCAAGTATTGGGCAATCTCTTCCCGTAGTTCCAATAACCCTTGGTTACTGGTGTAACTTGTTCTGCCCCTATTTAAGGAGTAAACACAGGCCTCCCGAATATGCCAGGGTGTAACAAAATCCGGTTCCCCTACCCCCAGGGAGATAACCCCTTCCATTTCTGCAGCTAGGTCAAAAAACTTTCGGATGCCCGAAGGTGGTATCCTTTTTACCGAGGGGTTAATATAGTCACTCCATTTGTTGTTACTCAAGGTTGGATCACCAGCCTTTGATCATTTTCTCGATCTTCAAAGATAAAACCGTCCTGTTTATAGGTCTTTAATACAAAGTGTGTGGCGGTACTAAGTACATTGTCAATGGTAGCTAATTTTTGTGCCACAAAAAGGGCTACTTCTTTCATGGTTGCTCCTTCAAGAAACACTGCAAGATCATAGGCGCCGGACATTAAGTGAACACTTTTTACTTCCGGGAACCTGTAAATACGTTCAGCTACAGAATCAAAGCCAACATCCCGCTGGGGTGACATTTTTACTTCAATCAATGCAGATACCTTTTCCAACCCGGCCTTTTCCCAGTTAATTAGGGTAAAATATTTGATAATGGTTTTATCTGCTTCCAATCTTTCTATAATCCCTTTTACTTCATCTTCTTCCTGTCCGGTCAGCACCGCTATTTCTTTGGCAGTTAAGCGACTGTTGCTTTGTAATAGTTCTAAAATTTCTAACATACTCATACACCTCCAGATTTACATACAAAAAACTCCGTCCCTCAGAAGGGACGGAGTTAATTCCGTGGTACCACCCTAATTGGCTACCTCACATTTCGCAGGGTAACCCACTCGGCCTTCGATAACGGTGAAGCTAACCGGCTAAGCTTACTTGGATTTCAGCTTGCTCTCCGGGGTGGCCCAGTAGTCTCATTGGCCGGGCTTACACCTACCCCAGCTCGCTGCGCAATTAACGCTACCTTCTTCCCCATCATTGATTTATCATATGTTTGTAGACTTAGTTTAGCATCCACTTAATACTCTGTCAATTTACATTGTCAAAATTCCGTTCTCTTGTTCAATTAATTTTAGCACTTTGTCGGTCTTACCCGTAATGGCATTGACATAAACAAGATAAGTTTCTCCGTCAATATTACCGGTAATTTCATAGGAAAACCTTTCTTTGCCACCGTCAGTTGGAATAATTGCCAGCTTGGTTTCGGTTATTTCCATCCTTTTATTAACCTTTTTCTTGGCTTCATTAGCACTGATTTGAGGTGCCGGGATATCTCTTTTCTTGTGGGCCATCAGATAACCTCTGGCATCAAAACCAATGACCTGACCGTTATCCAGGGCCACACTGACCTTAATTTGATCTGGGTAAATGACAACACCCTGTTGCTGCGGGATAAAATTAAAAATTGCTCGATTGTCCTGGAGTTGGTGATAAATATTGGTGACATTCTTGTATCCCTTTGCCTCCAGGAATTGCAAGGCCTTTTCCCTGGCCTGGTCCGTGGTAAGTTTTGGAGCGCCTATGTCTCTGCTGTCCATGTACCAAACCATTTTGCCGCC
Organism: Desulforamulus reducens MI-1; assembly: GCF_000016165.1. Lineage (GTDB taxonomy): Bacteria > Bacillota > Desulfotomaculia > Desulfotomaculales > Desulfotomaculaceae > Desulfotomaculum > Desulfotomaculum reducens. Next base: position 3,475,938 of record NC_009253.1, read on the forward strand.
CTTATTGCTGACGTTTCCTACAATACGCCTGGCTTCACCATTTCGAGGAATTAATTCCACTAAATAGCCTGGTATTTTTTCTTTGGTCCTGCCAGAGATTTGGGCCCTATAGGATTCATCGTCCTTAATATCGATAAATCTTCTGGCTATGGTGCGGGCTTCATCGGCACTGATGTCTTCGTTCCCCAGTCCAACCGGTGTAACTCTATCTAGGTGGTCTGAGAAGGGGCCATCATAAATCAAAGTAGGAAAACCCTGCATTTGCTGATCAATACCTTGAAAATTTTTTGCCGCACCAGTAGGGGTTCCTTTCGCTAGATCTTGTCGCGCAGATTGGACAATCTCTGAGACAGTTAAGCGACCATCCGCCACCTTAGCCTCCATACCCTGCAGATCTTTGTTTAGCTGGGCTGCCTGACGGTAAAGGCTGTTTAGGGTACTATACTCCTCTTCGGTGAGAATTTGCCCACTGGTAATTTTATTTGCCTGTACCCGGGCAAAGTCACCGGATTGGGCCAAGAATTTTGCTGTTCGTCCCACCATACTGGAGGTTAAGGGTAATTGAGTAAGATTCTCCCTGGCTCCCTCCGCCTGCAGCCAAATCTCAGAAAAAATTAACGTATTATCTGTATCCCCTGAAACTGCCAAGGTTTTGCCTAACAGAACTTCCATGTTCTGTACACGATTAATTAAATTATAAAAGGACATTTGGTAACGATTGTTAAGGTAGTTTTCCAGCACGATCCGGTCTTGATATTCTTTGTACCCCCAGAAACCAATGGCGGTTAAAATTAGCAGCCCAAGGAGGGCCGGAATTCCCCATCTCTTAATCATATACGGTACCCCTTCCTATTTTGCAAAAACATGATTGCCAATTTGAGTTACGATTGAACGGGACCAAATCCATTTACTTACGGGCTTGTAAGGATTCCAAAAGAAAATAGCACCTCCGGTGGGGTCATAGCCTGCTAAGGCATCTCGAGCAGCCTTGACGGCTTCCGGGCTTAATGCTCTGTTATATTGGCCATTTGATACAGATTCAAAGGCCATGGGTTGATATACCACACCTGAAAGGGTTTGGGGAAAGCTGCTACTTCTTGTACGATTGAGTAATACTGCACCCACCGCCACTTTACCAACATAGGGCTCATCTGCGGCTTCGCCCATGATTACCCTGGCTAATAGGTTAATGTTATGATCGTTCCCCACATAAACACCAGTTGTAGTTGTTTTAGCCGTATAGGTTGTTTTACGGGGCGGGGTATACAAACCCATGGCACTGAATGTTTTAGGGCCCACTATACCGTCTGTTGCTAGTCCATGATAGGCTTGAAATTTTCTTACAGCAGACGCTGTCTTGCCACTGAAATAACCATCAACGGGTCCATCGTAGTAACCCCAATCCTTAAGTCTTTGTTGTACCGCTCTTACTTTGGTGCCACTGCTTCCCCAGTACAAAGTATCATTTTGAGCGAAGGCATATCCCGCAACACTACATAGAAATATTGCCGTAATAAACCAGATCAAGTATTTTTTCTTATTGCCCAATTGCATTTTGTTCACCCCAATCTTTTTTTGTTATTTTTCCTCTTAATTACAAAATTATGTGGGGTAAGAAGGCAAATAAAAAAACTCCGGCATAAGCTCGGAGTTGAAATTATTCCCGGGATTTTTCTTTTGTTAAACCATATGTAAGATCCTAGCTATTTTCTCTCCCTGCGCCAATTTTCGGCCATCTTTACGAAATGGTGGGCCCAATCTGTTTCTGCCACAGCATGAATGTGATTATACAAGGCCAAGACATTTTTATAGTGAATCCCGTCGTATTGGCCGTTTATACCGTGTCCTCTCAGAACCTTAAAGGCAAAGTCACAACCACTTGTATCCAAGTCAGTCACTCTGGAGTTGTGAAATTCGTGTCCCTTCACAATTTTACCGGTGGCAAAATAGGGGGTACCTGGCAGTGCTTCCAGATGCATGTAACCATGCCCCTGGGGCTTCTTGATCATTTCCACCTCCAGAGGCAGCGCTCCTACCATTTTAAAGGATTGTCCTTCCCAGTGGATACGGCGTCCCAAATACATGAGTCCCCCGCACTCAGCATAGACGGGTAAGCCCTGCTCAATCAGCTGCTTCAGGTGCTGCCGGAAAGAATGGTTCTCTTCTAACTCCCGGGCCAAAACCTCCGGGAAGCCGCCTCCGATGTACAGCCCGTCAATGACTGGCAGTTCGGGATCTGATATTGCACTGACTTCTACCAGTTGGGCACCAGCCTCCACCAGTGCTTCTAAATTCTCAGGATAATAAAAGGAAAAGGAACGATCCCGGATCACCCCTATGACCGGAATATTAGATCTTTGATTGGAAGTATCCTGTTTAATCCATTCTATTTCAATAGGTTTCTGAATAACCTGTTCCTCTACAATTCCCGGCCACTCCTGGGCCATTTTAAGAATCCCTTCTATATCCAGGTACTGTGCAGCGGCCTCTCCGATTTTTTTTACTGACTCCATGAGGGCATCATTTTCACCCGCAGGAATCAATCCCAAGTGACGGTCTGGAATGGTAAACTGTGTACCCTTAGGCATAGCACCCAGTACCGGTACGTCACAGTATTCTGCTATGGAGGACCGCAGCATTTTTTCATGGCGACTTCTAGCCACTTGGTTTAGAATAACTCCACCAATCTTTACATTGGGGTCAAAATTAGCATATCCATTAACCATGGCCGCTACACTACGGGTCATTCTGGTGCAATTTATCACCAACAACACCGGTGCCTGCAAAATCTTGGCAATTTCTGCAGCACTACCGCTTCCCTGAATATCGACCCCATCAAACAAACCCATGGCCCCTTCAACAATGGCAATATCCGCAGCCTGGGCATGTCGAATAAAGTTTTGTCGAATGGATTGCCTTTCCATCAAATAGCTGTCTAAATTACGACAGGTATGGCCGGCTACCTTTGTTAACCAACTGGGATCAATAAAATCAGGTCCTTTTTTAAATGGCTGTACATGCAAACCTTGGCCGATTAATGCAGCAATTAATCCAACGGTTATGGTCGTCTTGCCGGAACGTCCCTGGGGTGCCCCAACCAGTAGACGGGGAATCTTATATGTATTGGACAAAATATCACCTCATTATGCCGTCAGCTATCAGCCTTCAGCCCTATGGATAAGTCTGGGTGCTTCTTTATATAAGTATGGTAGATAATAGACTGGGCATAGGTATAGAATCCCTTGATCCGCTATTATTATTCCTTTTTTCTTTAAATCCATTATTATCGATCCTATGATACCAAAGAATGATAGCTAAAGGCCTCGGACTAATAAGGAAACACCCCCACCGGTAGTATTCCAGGTGAGGGTGAATTTTCCTTATGATAAATATTAAACGCAACCAGTGGGCTTGGGCAGACCAGCCAGTTTGCAAGCACCCTTTGCAGGGCCAGTGGGGAACAGTTCGTAAATACCTTTCAGGCTGTAGCCAGTGTCTTTGCACAGCTTACGAACCATGGGAGCAATGCCGAACTGGAAGAAGTAGTCACGCAGGTACTTGATTACTTTCCAGTGGTCTTCGGTCAGCTCGTCGATACCTTCTTCTTTGCAGAAGTACTTAGCTACATCTTCAATCCAGGTATCGGGGTTTAATAAGAAACCATCCTCATCGACTTCAAATTGCTGGCCATTAATTTCAATAAATGCCATTTACAAGCGCACCTCCAGGAGTTTATTTATTCGTACCGCAAATGCGGAACACTCATACCATTTTATATTATATACTTTTTATACACTTTTTTGTAGTAGTACAAGCACATATTTTTTAGAAAAGACATACTATATTATTTATTTGTAATTACTTGTTAATGGGTGGATACAATGCTAAGCCAACCAAGTCAATAAGACCCTTAACTTCTACGCCAAGTTCATGCTCCTCAACCATGGGATATAACTGTGCCTTACAAATGGAACAGGGTGCACAGAGAATTCCATCGCCGTTCTTGCCAACACCTGTTTCACGAACCTGCTCAGCCTTCTTAGCAGAGAACTTGATACGCAGATCGTACATTTCCGGATCATCAAACAGGACTGCGGAACCACCACCACAGCAGAAGTTGCGCTCGCGGTTGGGGTACATTTCCACAAAGTTGCTTACTGAAGCATTCATAACAACACGCAACGTATCACACAGGTTGCAAGCTCGACCAAAGTTGCAGGGGTCATGCAGGGTAACTGGTCTGGTATTGGCATCTTTGTGTAGAGTTAGGGCACCCTTCTCAATGTAATACCGTACCTCATCGTGCAAGTGTACAATGGGAATACGACCAGGACGATCTAACATACCCGGCAGGTACATCTTACCGGTACGCCAGCCGTGACCACACTCGCCCCAAACAATCTTCTTACAGCCTAACTTAAGGGCTTCATCGATAATACGCATGCAGTTGGCACGCATGGTGTGTCGCTGGTCAAACAGCAAGCCAAAGTTACCCGCTTCGGCAATCTCACTACTCATGGTCCAGTTGGCACCTAGGTAGTGGAAAAATTTAGCTGCCCCCATCATGGTATTGGGGTTGAGCAGGAAGTCCGCGGAAGACGGAATGTAAAGAATATCGGAATTGGGTTTATCAGTGGGAATTTTAATTTCCACGCCAGTTTCCTCTAGCATTTCTTCTTCCAGGAACTCATTGGTATCGAGCAGACCCGGTTTGGGTAAACCAGTGTGGTTACCGGTTTTCTTCATGGCAAAACCTACACCAGCCTGAAGCTTGGGCACCATACCCAACCAATGCAACAACTGACGTCCAGCCATGGTGATTTCACAGGTGTCTAAGCCAAAGGGACAAGCCAAGGAGCAACGACGGCACTCATTGCACTGGTAGAAATAGGAGAACATTTTCTCTAAATCTTCCAGTTCCAAATCTTTGGCACCAATAAGTTTCGGGAAGAACTTGCCTTCCGGAGTAAAATACCGCTTATACACCTTACGCAGTAAATCTGCACGGTTAGTAGGAATATTATTAGGATCCCTTGTGCCAAGATAGGTGTGGCAGTTTTCAGCACAGGCACCACACTTAGTACAGGCTTCAAAGGTAATCATTAGAGAACGAAACTTTTCGCCCAGTTCCTGCAAGTGCTTGATGGCTGCCTCAACCTTTTGATCATCAGGCACAGGATTGATATCGATTTTTAGCATGTCCGCAGCACTGGCTCTGACAGGCTGCTTTAGACCCGTTTCAGTTAATGGCATTTACTGCACCCCCCCTGTAGCGGATTGGCCGCCAGAGACGGCATGGCCGGAGCCACCTACTGCAACGCCGGGCAGACCCGGTGCGGGCTCAACATAGGGACGGTTAATAATCCAGCGGTGTGCAAACATACCCGGAATGTGCAGGAGCTTGCTAAAGGGCAGGATTATCATCAGAATTTGAACCAGCAGTAAGTGTATGACAAATAAAGGCTTGTGCATTACTTCCATGTCAGCAGTAACCGGTGTAAAAGTAAGCAGATTTGCTACATAGTCACGAACAGGCTCATAATGAATACCCCATTCTGGCACAAAGCGCATTAAGTTACCAGCAGTTACAATGGCAATTAATAATAACAAGTGAAGATAGTCACTGGGGGCAGAGATTTCTTTTACCGCTTGCACAGTCATTCTACGGTACAGCAAGTACAATAAAGCAAGTACGATTACCACACCAAAGGATGTTCCCAGCAGATTGGACAAATACTCACTGGTGTGTGCAGAAGTCATGCCAATGTAGTAAAATTGCAGACCCAATAGGCCAATACCCATGACGTGCCCACCAAGAATGGAAAACAATGCTACGTGCATAATCCACGCACCAGTCCAAACAGGCTTGTCAGATTTGTACAGGCTACGGAAGAAAACCGCTTCTAGAGCAATGTCCAGCATAGCACCGGTTTGGGTGGTGGGTGCCGGGGTCAAGGTAATGTTATGGACAATGCGCCCACTGGCCCACCTGCCCATTCTGTAAAGAAGACCAATTGTTAAAACAAGCACTGAAATATAAGGAAGAATCTGTAAGGTAAAATAGGTCACTGCTACACCTCCTTCAAATTTTAAAAAACTCATTATGCTTATCTAATTACCTAGCTTGCAATTTGCTATAATGTCTTATATCCGCAACACCACTCCCAGCCCAGAACGAGTTAAGTATATTTACAAAGAATTAAAGCTCCTGCAGAGTACAAGCTTCGTTCGGACAAGTTACCACACAGGTTTCACAACCCATGCAGTCGGTTTCAGCCCCAGTTACTTCTGCCTTACCATCAACCATGCCCAAGATGCCTGCGGGACAAGCATCAATGCATTCACCACAGCCTTCACACTTGTCGGCATCAATTGAAACTACATACATTCCACAACCCTCCTTTGGTAAATATTTATAATTCATTGGGTTGGGCTAGGGTTTGGTACTTATACCGCTTCATAAGGGCATGTTTAACCTGTATGAGGGTGATTATAGAGCCTATTCGCTGAAACTTAAGTTATTCCTTCTTGAATAGTCACTTTTTTTTGACAAATAGCTCGGCTAATGTCTGATTTCATGTCAGACTTTTTTATGTTAAGTTGATAAAATAAGCTCCTATAGAAATATAACATTGAATTACCTATTCCGTAAAGGTGTTCTTACTGTCTTCCTTGGTCAGTTTTAGCACGTTAAGTTGTTTTCCTTAACTGGTTTTCTTAATTCGAAGATAAGATTACTGGTTTCAATTTATTCCAGCTTTTTTCTTGTTCTTTCTTGTTTTTAGCCATCTTTATTTTTCTAGTAGGATTTTTTGTATGGTTGGAGAAAATAAAAATGTGGAGGTGAAAAATATGTCAGTTTATGAAATGGCACTTGAATTGGGAAAAAACTTATCCACCACCGAAGAGTATCAAAGGGTATTAGATACACAAAGGGCTGTGGCAATGGACCAGGAAGCTCGCTCCCTGGTTAAGGAATTTCAACAGTTACAACAATCCTACCAACGGATGCAAATGATGGGGCACCAACTTACCAAGGAAAACATGGCAACCTTGGAAGAAATGGAGAAAAAAGCCACCGCGCACCCTTTAGTAGAAGAGTATCTTGCAGCCCAGTCCCAATTCTATGAAGTGGTAAATGAAGTTAACGTAAAAATTCAAGAAGGTCTGAAAGGTCCTGAAAAGGATGTACCCCAAGCCCAAGGAGGATGCAGTTGCTCTTCCAATGACAGCGGTGTTTGCGGCGGTTCCTGCTCCGGTTGCTAACATTATAAAGAGACCTACTTAACCCCCACTTCTCTAGGTGGGGGTTAAGTCTTGGCAAACCTTTCTAGCGCTACTTTGTCAACATACTAAACCGTCCTTCAAAGGGACAGTTCCTTGTCAGTCTTTGCTTTTGATAATGAGCAACAGGCCGCTGGCCAGCTCAATTTTACCCGTCTCCCCCGACAGTACATTGCTGATTCCCAGGGAATGTCCAACCACCAGTGTCGCATTATACAGGGGATATTGAAACCCTGTGAGGGTAATGCCTGTAACTTGCTGGGTCAGGGGGAGCAAAGATATCTGTGTGAATTGATCCTTCTTTATTATTGCCTGATCCTTGATGAGAAAAATCTCATTTTTCTCATCAACAATGCAGCAAGGGACCCCTTCCTGTAAGGCCTTGGCCAATAAGTGAATATTGGCCAGACTGTGGTCAAAGCGGTCTCCCAAAACACCCAGCAGGATAATTTCCCCAGGTTTGCGTTGTAACGCCCAGTTAAAGGCCATTTCCGTATCGGTCTCATCCTTCTGAACCGGATCACAGGATAAATATTCTTTGCTTTCTTCCTTTATCCTAGCCAATTGGCTGTGGGTTACCGAATCAAAATCCCCTATGGCCATATCCGGGGATATACCGTTCTCGATGAGAAAATAGGCCCCCCGATCAACACCTAAAAGAAAATCTCCCGGCGCTATTTTCTTTAAAGCCCAGGACCCCAGGTTACCCCCGGAAAATATTAACGTTCTGTTTTGTGTCATGAAGACGGTTCTCCTCCCAGTTGAAAAGCCCATTCTCCAAATATCGGTAGACCTTTTCTTTTATTCGAGCAAAGGCACTGTTTGTTGTTATGCGCGGATTACGGGGTCTGGGTAACTGCACCATTATTTCTGCCTGTAACCTGCCCGGCCTAGGTGAAAGTAGGTAAATGCGGTCCGAAAGAAGAATGGCTTCATCTATATCATGGGTAACAAACAACACTGAAGGCTTAAATTGCTCCCAAATATCCAAAAGCCATTGCTGCATTTGAATTTTTGTTAGGGCATCTAATTTACCAAAGGGCTCGTCCAGCAGCAGCAGGTCCCTTTTGCATAGATACGTCCTTAATAAAGCCGCCCGCTGCCTCATACCGCCCGAAAGCATATCCGGGTAACTGTGGGCGAACTTCTCTAAGCCAAAAACCGGTAGTAAGTCCAAGGCTTCTTTGCGAGCCTCTGCGATACCGATCCTTTGTAATTGTAAGGGAATTATCACGTTATCAAGGACCGTTCTCCAGGGAAACAGCAAATCACTCTGGGGCATATAGCTGACATAACCCCGTTTCCCAACAATGGACTGCTTTCCCAACAATATATCTCCCTCATCGGGGTTAGACAAGCCTGCCACCATATCCAACAAGGTACTTTTTCCGCAACCACTCGGGCCAAGGATGCTGACAAATTCTCCAGCCGCCACCGCCAGAGAAACACGGTCCAAGGCCATGACAACCGGCTGATTATTTTGATGAAAACTTTTACTGACGGCCTTAACAAAAAGCCCGTGGTCCAGCATTTTACCCACCTACTTTAACTTTACTGGGGAAGGAATTCATTGGTAAAGGCCTCTTTCGGGTTTATATTTTTCTCAATCAAACCCCGTTGAAACATCCAATCGGCATAACGGGCCCAAACTTCTTCCTTCTGTTCCCCCCATCGTGGGGCATCTTCCTGATATTTTTGGCTTACCCACCCCTGACTGGCTTTTACCAGATCGGCATTCAATTCAGGTGCATTCTCTAATAGTATTTCTGCGGCTCCAGTAGGATTTTCAATACTCCACTGGTAGCCTTTGGCTGTGGCAGCCATAAATTTTTTAACCAGTTCCTTTTGTTCGGAAATGTGTTGTTCATTTGTTGCAATAACCGGGGTATAGTAGTCCAGGGCCGGGTCTAAATCCTTCAGCATAATTAGATTTAGGTCCATACCCCTCCTTTGGGCTTCCACACCATCCCAGCCATAATAGATCCATTCAAAATCAGCATCCCGCCCAATGGAGTTGAAAAAATCCGTGGCACCCAGAGTTATATTTTGCACCTTTTCAGGACTGGCACCAGCCTTTTCCATCACAGCCTTGATAACGGCTTCCTCCACCGGGGAGCCCCAACCACCATATCGCTTACCTGCAAAATCTTTGGGGGAATTGATGTTTGCTTCCTTAAGTGAAGCAAAGGCAGAAGTATTATGCTGGATAATTGCTGCCACGGACACCAGGGGAATGCCGGTGGACCGAGCTTGGGTAACACTTTCTTGATAACTTATCCCAAAATCAGCTTTACCTGAAGCCACCAGTTGGTCTGCGGTAGTGCCTTCGCCAGGCTGTATAATTTCAACAGCCAGTCCCATTTCTTTGAAGAACCCCTTATCCTTCGCTACGTAGAGTCCGGTATGATTAGTATTGGGAAACCAATCCAGCATCACCGTGACTTTTTTTAGTTCTTTCTTTGGCTTTTGCTCCGGTGCTTCCTTTTTCTCCTGAGCACAGCCAGTGAACAACAGCAACAGGCAAGCCAGCAGACAAAAGACCTTTATTTTTATTCTTTTCATAGTAACTCTCCTCTCTTTAACCAAACAGGGATGTCTCCCTTTGCCGGTAATACCAAGGCATGATTAGTCGGGCTGCCCCTTCGATGATCAAAAAGATCAGCAGGCTGAGACAAGTAATAAGAATAATGGCTGCAAAGACTCGATCGGTTAAATAGGATTGGGAGGAGCGTGTCATGAAAATCCCCAACCCCTTGCTAGCTCCTAACCATTCACCGATGACAGCCCCCATGACACTATAGGTTCCGGCAATACGCAGCCCGGAAAAAAAGAACGGCAGCGCTGCAGGAAGCTTCACCATGGTAAAAATCCTTCCAGGGCCTGCTCCCATGGCGGACATAAGCCGAATCATTTCCCTATCCACCAATCGGTAACCATCGGCTAAGTTGATGGTAATGGGAAAAAAACAGACCAGTGCCACCACCAGAATTTTGGGAAGCAAACCATATCCAAACCATATAATCAGTAACGGTGCCACTGCTATTATCGGAATGGTCTGGGAAATAATAAGCAAGGGGTAGATGGCCTTTCTCAGGGTCTCTGACCAGTCAATGACTGTGGCCAAGGCTATCCCAACAATAATAGCCAGGGAAAAGCCCAGAAAGGTCTCATAAATGGTTTGAACACCATGTTGCCAAAGAAGTTCCCTGACTTGCCACAGGGAAGTGACAATTTGACTTGGCCCCGGCAGTATCCAAGCTTCCACCTTGCTTACTTTAACCCCCAACTCCCACAGGACCAGCAACATAAAAAGGGTAAGCCCCGGCAGAAAGATGGTTGCAAAGTCCCTTCTAGCGGTACTTGGCGATCTTTTCATCAAGGGTAACTCCTTCAGGACGATAGTGGATCTTTATGTAGGTCATCACTTCTGAAGCCCCGGCTGTGATGCAGGCCTCTTGGGCCCTTTTAACAATATCAATCAGTACGTCCAGTTCTCCTTCCATCACGGTTTCCATAGGGCCGACTTCGTACTTGACTCCGGATTTCTGCACTACCTCAATGGCTTTGTCCACAATTTGGTAACTATTATCCCCTTTGGTTTTGGGTAAAACTTGAAATCCTACATTAACAATAGACATGAATTTCCCCTCCTTCGATGATTAGTATGCCTTTATTATTTAAAATAAAAAATGAAAGCTACCCCCGAAGGATAGCTTTGCTACACAAGTTAGAAGATTCTTTCCCTCCGCTGGCATTACCCAGATCAGGTTTACGGGTCGGTACCCCTAGGGCCCCCTCTCAGCCAGCTTTCCCAGCTCCCCGGCCAATATTTAATTCTAGTTGTAACTATACCAGCAAGTCCTTGCTTTGTAAATGTGTCTGTTTTTCCAGAGAATCCTCCTTGCTGTTTATAAACTTTTTCTGTATTAACGTTATCACTACTCACTCCGATCTCCATCCAGACAACACTAGGCAGACCGCCGGCGCCAAGCCAGCGTGTTGAAATACCTTTGTATTTGTGATTTCCTGCTTTGCCCACAACCAGAAAAGTCCGGGCTGCGCCCGGACTTCTGAATTATTTATTTAAATCCTCAATAGAGTTAATATCCATGTAAGCAGGAACAACCAGTCCAATTCTGGTACCTTCCAGGTTTGGACCAAGATCCTCAAACTTACCTTCAAATTCTTTATAGTAATCAGCATGGGTTGTGGGCAGCCAGGCCGCAACAATTGCATCCGCATCGCCGGATGCTAGTCCAGCCCACATAGGACCTGCTTCCACTTGACTTAGTTCTACTTCATAACCCAGTTTTTCCAGGGCAATTGCCACAACATTGGTGCTGGCAATCTCCGAATCCCAGGCAACATAGGCTAGGGTAATCTTATCCCCCTGTACAGTACTAATTCCTTCCAACCATTTATTCACTGTTTCTTCATTGTTTTTAATCCAATCCTTCGCAGCCGCTGCTGGTTCTTTTCCTTCCTGCATAGCCACCATCACAGACTCCATATCTGCGGGTTGCCAATTAAAGTTGTCCAGTAACTTATAGGCACTGGGATGATCCCCTTTTAAACCCTTCCGTACAATGGTATGAATAAATTCAGCATCCCCATAGACTTTTTTGGGATCTTCTAAGTACTTGAGGTCATATTTTGCAAACTTCCAGTGGGGTGTCCAACCAGTTACAATAATGGGTTCTTTGTTCTCATAGGCCTTGGCTAAGGCTGCTGTCATGGCAGCACTGGAACCCTCCACCACTTCCCAGTCCTTCAATTCATACTCCTGTATAGCCTTGTCAGTTGCTTTCATTAAGCCAGCACCCGGATCAATCCCAATAATCTTATGTTTAACCTGATCCCCCACGGTTCCCGACTGCTTGGACTCTGTCCCTCCGCCACCACAGCCCACTGCCAGTAGTGAGATCAACAGTCCAACCACCAGTAAATACCATCTTGTCCTTTTCAAACACTTTACCCCCTATACATGTTTTCTGCCAATATTCTGAGTCATTCTGTCCAATATAATGGCCAGAACAACAATGGCCAGCCCCGCTTCGAAACCTACTCCAATCTTAATTTGTGTTACTGCGCGGTAGACATCTGCCCCCAGTCCCTTGGCACCAATCATTGAAGCAATAACCACCATTGACAGTGCCAACATAATACACTGGTTAATTCCTGCCATAATCGTTTGCTTAGCTAGGGGAAGCTGTACCTTTAAAAGTTTTTGTGTGGGAGTAGAGCCAAAGGCATCCGCCGCCTCTATCAATTCTGCCGGTACTTGTCGAATACCCAGATTTGTTAGGCGAATGGTCGGTGGCATGGCAAAGATCACCGATGCAATAACACCTGGTACCTTCCCCAAGCCAAAGAAAAAAATGGCCGGGATCAGGTACACAAAGGCAGGCATTGTTTGCATAAAATCCAGTAAAGGCATGACCAGATCCCTTGCCGTATCCTTTCTGGCACAGAGAATTCCCGTAGGAATCCCTACGATGATGGATATCAGCGCCGCGGTAAGCACCAGTGCCAATGTTTCCATGGTGTTTTCCCAATAGCCCAAATTACTAATTAAAAGCAATCCAGCCAAAGTAAAAAGAGCAATGGATCTTTTACTAAATTTCCAGGCCAGCAGTGTTAATATAGGGATAAAAACTCCCGCCGGGACCCCATTAAACAGAAAGGAGAAAAGATCAACCCACCCGGCAATGACCGCTGAGATAATGTCAAATAGCCCACCAAGATGTGCCCCTAAATAGTCAACAAATTTTTCAACCCATTTATCCAAAGGAACTTTAGGAAATAAGTTTTCCAACCTGTACAGCCCCTTCCTTAACCTCTAACAGATTTTTTCATCTTGGTTAACTTTTCCGGCAAGTCCACCCAGTACAGCTCCACGAACAATGACTCCTGATAAACGCCGTTGCTCATTTACCACTGCCAAGGGCACCGGAGAAAAGGCAATGATATCGAACAGATCATGCAACCGAGTATCCGGAGCTACAACCGGAACATCTGTTTCCATCACTTCCTCCAGGGTTAATCCCTCCTGCTTGGCCTTCGATACTGCGTCTGCCTTCACCACACCCAGTAAGGTCTTTTTGCTGTCTACGACATATAGGCTGGAAACTCCGCTATCCTTCATTAGTTGCAGTGCAACCCTTGGTCCTTTATTTAGGGTGATGGTCTCCGGTCTCTTCATCACGTGCTCTGCCGTTAATACCTTGGACATGTCCACATCTTCTACAAATTTTTCTACATATTCATTGGCCGGGTTGGTTAGAATTTCTTCCGGCGTACCAATTTGTACAATTTTACCATCCTTCATCAGGGCAATTCTGTCCCCAATTTTCAAAGCTTCATCCAGGTCATGGGTAATAAAGATAATGGTCTTATGCATAGTAGATTGCAATTCCAGAAGTTCGTCCTGCATGTCCTTACGGATTAAAGGATCAAGGGCACTGAAGGCCTCATCCATCAGCAATACGTCGGGGTCATTGGCCAGGGCCCTGGCCAGCCCCACTCTTTGCTGCATACCACCACTCAACTGACCAGGATAACTGTTTTCCCAACCAGCCAATCCCACCAGAGCCAGTGACTGTACTGCCTTTTCTCTGCGTTCCTCAGGGGATACGCCCTGAACCTCCAAGCCGTATTCTACATTTTGCTGGACAGTTCTGTGGGGGAATAGGGCAAACCGTTGAAACACCATGCTTAACTTTTTCCTGCGAACTTCCCGAAGCTGCTCCTTGCTCATGGTTGCAATGTCTTCGCCATCGATTTCGATTTTTCCACTGGTTGGTTCAATGAGACGGTTTAATAAACGTACCAGAGTGGATTTCCCACTACCGGATAACCCCATGATGACAAATATCTCTCCTGCATAAACCTGAAAATTAGCTTGGTTTACTCCTACGGTTAATCCTGTCTCTTGTAATATTTCTTGCTTTGTTTTTCCTTTTTGTAAAAGTTCTATGGCTTTATTTGGTTTGGGACCAAAAATCTTGATCAGATTCTCGACCTTAATTTTTGTCACGTTTTCACCTCAATTTTCATAATCAGTAAACTTCTAAATATATTGTATAGTCTATAAATATTTTCCACAAAAACGGTATGGGATTATTACGGTTCATATACTACGTAAAGTTTAAACTTTATATAATTATAATTCCGTATACTCCGTTTTTCGTTTGAATATCCCTTTGTTTGTTCCTTTACTTTTTACAATAATCACAGTAAAATGTTAAAAGTAATTCTGCAGGAGGTTTTTCTCCCCTCATGGATAAATTAGTTCAGCATGATGCAACTCCTTATGAGCAAATCATATATAAAGCCAGACACCGTGTCATTGATTCTTTGGCCCGCAATATTGATCTGTATGGTATTACCATGTCCATCGGGCATCTGTATGGAACCCTTCTTTTTCAAGATAAACCGATGACCCTGGACGAGATGGGTGAAGCCCTAGGAATGAGCAAAACCAGTATGAGTACCGGGGTACGGACCCTTCTGGATCTAAATATGGTGAATAAGGTCTGGATGAAAGGAACACGCAAAGATCATTATGAAATTGAACAGGATTGGTACCAAAATTTTATTGACTATTTTTCAATAAAGTGGCGGAAGGGTATTGATGATAATATTCAATCCCTGCGCAAATCCTTGCAGGAATTAAAAACCTTACTGTCCAAGGATGATTTACCGACTCCATTACAGGAAATGGTACAGGCAGACATTGAAAAGATTAAAAATTCCCTGGAGTATTACGATTGGTTAAATCGCCTTATTGATACCTTTGAATCCCATGAAATATTCAAATATGTACCTAAGAAGGAAGGAGCCGAGTAATCGGCTCCTTCGGTTTATTGATACACTTGTATTTGGGATTTTCCTTATCTCCGCTCACTATAGATTAGGAAATCCCTTACCTGCTTGTATAGTATGTTTATCTTTTTTGCATTTTGCCCACTGCATAGCTAAACCAAGGACTAATAATCCTAGGCCTATCAAGTCTGTTAGCAGCTTAGGATCTATCATGAGCAAACCACCAACGAAAAATAATAATCGGTTCAGCCCCTGGACATGGGTCATGAAATAGCCGGCCACCGCCGAGGCTATGGCTGTCATACCAATCAGTGAGGTTGTCAGCATCAGTAAGACCTTCGGTAAGGTGGTATCAATGAGCAACAATGACGGGGACAGGACAAAGATATAAGGAATCAAAAAGGCCGCTATGGCTAGTTTTGATGCGTTTACCCCTGTTTTCATAGGGTCACTGCCGGCAATCCCTGCTCCGGCAAAGGCTGCCAGAGCCACCGGAGGGGTAACATCCGCAATAATACCGAAATAGAATACAAACATATGAGCCGCCAGCACCGGTACCCCCAGTTGGACCAGTGTGGGCGCAGCAATGGTTGAGGTAATAACATAGTTAGCAGTGGTAGGTACACCCATACCTAATATAATGGAAGTAATCATGGTAAAGAACAAGGTTGGCAGTAATTGACCGTGGGCCAGATCAATGAGGGCTGACCCCAATTTAAGACCAAGACCTGTCTTGGTTACAACACCAATAATAATCCCTGCTGTGGCACAGGCAATAATAACACCCAGGGCAGACCTAGCACCTTCCTCCAGCCCTCTTATAATATCCCCCAGGGAAATTCTGGTGGAACTACGCAGCATGGAGGCACCTATAGCCAATATTATGGCCCAGAGAGCTGCACGCATGGGAGTGTAGCCGCTAACCAGTAGGTAAACAATTACCACTAAGGGAATCGCCAAGTGTCCCCGCTCTTTCAGGATAACCCCTACCTTCGGCAGTTGATGCCTGGGGATGCCCTTCAAGCCAGTTTTTTTAGCTTCCAGGTGAACTCCGATCCAGATACCGGTAAAATACAACAACGCAGGCAATGCTGCGGCCTTGACAACATTTACATAGGGTGTTCCGACAAACTCTGCCATTAAAAAGGCTGCTGCACCCATAATGGGTGGCATAAGTTGGCCCCCGGTGGAAGCTGCAGCTTCTACGGCACCGGCAAATTCAGGTTTATACCCTAGCTTTTTCATCATGGGAATGGTTAAACTACCTGTTCCGGCAACGTTTCCCACAGAGCTGCCAGATACGGTGCCCATCAAACCACTGGAAAGCACCGCAACTTTAGCTGGTCCCCCACTGGCCCAGCCTGCAATGGCATTGGCCAGATCAATGAAAAACTTCCCCAAACCAGTTTTTTCCAGATAGGCACCAAATAAAATAAACAAGAAAATAAAAGTCGATGATACACCCAACGGAATACCAAAGATTCCCTCGGTGGTATAGTAAAGATGGCCCACCAAACCACTGATGGTTGCACCTTGGTGTGCAAAGGCCCCGGGAAGATACGGTCCGGCAAAGGCATAGCCCAGGAAAAGGATTGCCACGGTGACAATGGGCCAACCCACTACCCTACGGGCTGCTTCCATCACAAAGAGGATTCCTAACCCTCCCATTAGCATATCTGTGGAGGTTACAATGCCCGCACGCATAACCAATTCCTTATAGGAGATCACGATATACAGCGGTGTCGTCACTGCTGCCACTGCCATCAATACATCAAACCAGTGGAGTTTACTCCGGGACCAAGACTTTCTAGCCGGATATAATAGATATACTAAGGCCAAACCAAAGGATAAGTGAATCGCCCTTTGAATTTGAGCATCTAAAACCCCGTAAACCGCAGTATATAATTGGAATAGAGAGAAGACGATGGCCAGTACTGTCACTGCAAGCCCAATTGAACCCTTCAATCTCCTGTAATCGGACTCTTTATCATACTTCGCCATAAATTCTTCTAAGTTTAGATTGTCTTGTGTTTTTGCATTATTGTCTGTCAAATTTTACCTCCTTCCAATGTTAATGCCAATATTTTGGCCGGTGTAAGTGTCTTAACCTTCAATGTAATCAATGAGCCAGCTTTAAAATAATCCTTAAAATTATACCTTCCTCCTCGATATAGTAATGCAGGTTCGGTAAAAGGTATAACGCCGAAATTCAGTTGTTGAAAACGTCGATTCTGACCTTTAAGGATGAACTGGCCATTGCGATTTTCCAATTCACCTTCTCCCTGTAAAAACGGGGTTCCAACTCCATAGGATTTAAATGCCGTAGAGGTTAGTAACAAATTATTTCCCGGTGCAAGAAGGAAATTTTCTTGCACCGGGGTTTTAAGAACCGAATGAAGATACTCATAAGTAAAGGTCTTATCAAATATCAAGGGTATTACAATATCAGGTTTACCCTGCTGCTGGCCCACCAGTAATGTGGGCACGGGAATGAAAAACATCGCTAATAGACTAATCAACAGCAAGCCAAATATTATTTTTGGGGAACGCTGTTTCATTTTAATTCTCATGGGTTAAAAAATCCTCTATTTCTCGTTGAAGAATTTTTCTGCACCGGCATGCATGGGGATGGATACGCCGTCCTTAGCAGTTTCTTTAGAAATATATTGGCCAACAGCATGGGCCGCTTTTAATTGATCCAAGTTGGTAAAGATTGCCTTGGTAATATCATAGGCGGTTTGCTCATCCATTTTGTCGGTGGCCACTAACATCGCCTTAACACCAACCGTTTCAATATCTGCACCTTGCTTATAAGCATCCGCAGGTATCACAACCTTGGTATAGAAGGGATATTTTTGAATCATGCTGTCAATTTTATCGGCTTCGATGGGTACCATGACTACTTTATGCTGGGCAGCAATATCCTGAACAGCTGCAGTGGGTACACCGGCAGTTAGGAAGGCAGCATCAATGTTACCATCCTTTAGGCTGTTGGCTGCTTCAGCAAAGGATAAGTATTGTGGTTGGATATCTTCAAAGGTTAGACCGTAGGCCTCTAATACGTGGCGGGAGTTACCGGTAACACTACTTCCAGCAGCACCAACTGCAATCTTTTTACCCTTCAGATCTGCAACACTCTTAATTCCTTTGCCTTCCAAAGTAACTAATTGAACAGTTTCAGGATAAATGGTAGCTAAGCATTTCAGGCCATCCACTTTTTTATCCTTAAACATTTCAGTACCGTTGGTGGCATAGTAAGCAATGTCATTTTGGACAAAAGCAATTTGTACATTACCTTCAGTTAACATGTTTACGTTAGCTACGGACGCACCTGTGGACTGGGCAGTGGCGTTGGCTCCGGAGATGTTTTTGTTTATAATTTCAGCAATGGCACCACCCAGGGGATAATATACACCTGCAGTCCCCCCGGTTGCAATATTAAAGAACTTTTTCTCTCCAGCAGTGTCACCGGTCTTTTGCTCTCCTGTTGAACCGCCGCAACCAGTGATAACAACCGTCAACATAGCAACAGCTGCTAATAATGCAATAATACGCTTTTTCATTATTACGACTCCTCTCTAAACTTTTAATTAATTAGCGTATGTTTTTCAACTTCCCTCCTTTTTGAATATTTATATAATGGCCTAACCTTTCCAATAGTTTACTGTCTAGTTATTTATACAATATATATTTTCTATCAATACTAAAAAATCCTTCTTGAAAAAAATAAAAAAAGCCTACAAGCAGGTAATAATCTCTTTTACCCGTTGTAGGCTTCTTTGCCTTAGTTGCATAATGTGCATATTCATTTATCTTGATTATACTGAAAATGAAACAAAATATCTACCCCCAATAGGGGTCAGACCCCAAAGAAAAATGTCGAAGTATTTACTTTAGGCCCTCGGGATTTAACCCTTGTAACTCCTGTAAGACAAAACGCCCATCTTTTCGAATTAAAACATCGTCAAAGTATATTTCGCCACCGCCATATTCCGGTGTTTGTATATAAACCAGATCCCAGTGAATGGCTGACTTATTCCCGTTTGAACAGTGGTCATAGGCACTACCCGGCGTAAAGTGAATGGAGCCGGCAATCTTTTCATCAAATAAAGTATCCTTCATGGGTTTTGTAATAAACGGATTGACCCCCAGAGCAAATTCACCCACATATCTAGCCCCTTCATCAGTGTCAAAGACCTTGTTAATCCTTTCCGTATCGTTGGCGGTTGCTTGAACAATTTTACCATTTTTAAATTCCAATCGTATATTCTCATAGGTAAAACCCTGGTAAACAGCTGGCGTATTGTAGGTAATAAAGCCGTTCACCGACTCCCTTTCCGGTGCTGTATAAACCTCGCCATCCGGAATATTTCTCTTACCTGCACATTTGATACCCGGCAGTGTTTTAATAGAAAAATTTAGGTCTGTTGCCGGACCCAGTATCCTAACCCGGTCGGTTTTCTCAATTAGTTCCACCAGGGGGTCCATGGCTTTAGACATCTTGGAATAGTCTAAATTGCAGACATTAAAGTAAAAATCCTCAAAGGCCTCGGTACTGGTATTGGCCAGTTGAGACATAGAGGGTGATGGGTACCGCAAAACCACCCATTTGGTCTGGTTTACCCTAATATCACCGTGCACTTTATTCCAATAGTGCTTAAAATAGAGTTCCATTTTTTCTGCAGGAACATCCGACAGCTCCGAGGCATTATCGCCGGAACGAATACCGATATAGGCATCCATTTGCTTCATCCTAGCCGATTCATACTCTGCCATGGTTTCCATTTGCTCTTGACTGGCCCCCATCAGAATTGCCCTTTCCACTGAATTGTTCTTGATAGAGGTGAAAGGAATCCCTCCAGCCAGATAAACTTGTTTGACCAGTTCCTTTACCAGGGGTGGTTCTAAACCAATGTTTTCAATAAGTATCTTTTCACCTGGTTTAATTTCACAGGAATAAATGACCAGGTTTTTTGCCAACTGGGTTATTCTTGGATCAACCACAGCTAATTCCTCCTAACCGATTCCTCCGTTATCTGTAAACTGTGTATATTATATTGAAATATTAAAGATATTTTATCATATTTATTTTCCCCATTATGGAAAAATATACCCTGTCTTGGTAAACAGGGTATGCTTTCTAATCACTTATCTTTCTTTTTTCGGTAGGATGCTTCCACATAGTGTGGACAGCATCGAATATAGTTCTTTTTACAACAGGCATATTCATAAAAGTCCCGACAGCTATCTTTTATTTTTATCTTCCTTAATTTGCACCAGTCCCCATCCTTATAAATGCAACAATCATAAACTTTACCATAGTGTTTGTAACGAAGCTTCTCTATCTTCTCTAAGTAATAGGGGCACTGTTTATGGTAATGGGAAGTGGTGCAGGTATGTCGATAGAAGGTTCTATTCTTTTCATACATGTTGACTTGCCGTAATTCGCAAAACTCATTTACCAGATAGGGGCAGCAATAGGCCGGTTTAAAATAGCGGTTGGGCTTTATTTTAATAACTTTATCATAGAAATAGGAACACTTATCATAGTATCTTGATGTGCAACAGGTATCATCATAAAAACTCTTGTGTTTCTTGCAGATCTGATAGCTGGTGACATCACATTTGTCTTCACAAATGTATGGACAACTGCGGGATTTCCCAATAAAATGGTAGGTCTTGGCTGCGTATATTTTTCTAGTTAGATAAGGACATTTTTTTAGGTAATCAGACGAACTGCAGTTATTTTTAAAGAATTCCTCATCTTCTTTTATATTGGCCTTTGTTAACTTACACCGTTCTCCCTGGACGTAAGGACAGAAGTCCTCCATTCATATCACCCCCTGCACTTTTTATATTTTATTCCCAGATAAAAAAATGTTGCCACGTTATTTCTGGGAATAACAAAGCAATCCCGTACCACTTTTAGGGTGATACGGGATTACTTTTTAAAAATCTCTATATGGTTCCCAAGCTGCTTTAATTTATTGACTAGGAAGTAATTTTTTTATGCTCTTCCCAGCACTCAACATTCTTTAGTCCCTCTATACTATTTTTATAGAATACAGGGTCCTTGCCTGCTTTTTTCTGATTGATATAATCCGCCAGGGCAGCTTTGGCAACCTTACCCAGCAAGGCAATGGCAATTAAGTTAGTAATGGCCATTAAAGCCATAAAAAGGTCTGCCATGTCCCAAACAATATCAATCTTGGACACAGAGCCAAAATACACCATGCCAACCACAGATAAGCGGTAAATAGTTAACCAAACTTTACTGGTTTTAATAAATTCTATGTTGGTTTCACCATAATAGTAATTTCCTACGATGGAGCTAAAGGCAAAGAAGAGCACAATCAGGGCAACAAAACTAGTGGCCCAGTCCCCCATGTGTTTACTAAGGGCAGCCTGAACAAGCTCAATACCCTTTAAATCCCCTCCCGGCTTATAGGCACCGGATAAAAGAACTATAAAGGCTGTGGCACTACATACCATCAGGGTATCAACAAAGACTCCCAGGGCTTGGATAAAGCCCTGCTTGGCCGGGTGACTAACCTGGGCCGTTGCAGCTGCATTGGGCGCACTTCCCATACCTGCTTCATTGGAGAAGAGACCCCTCTTAATACCTAACATGATGGCTGCACCAACACTACCACCCACTACCTCCTGCAGTCCAAAGGCACTTTTCACAATCATCATAATAACACCGGGCAAAACGGTAATATTGGCTATCATAATATATAATGCCAGCAGGATATAACCCCCCGCCATGATGGGCACCATCCACTGGGTAACAACGGCGATCCTCTTGATGCCACCAAAGATAATGATACCAGAGAACCCTGCCAGAATGAGACCTAGGTTTGTGCGATCTATACCATAGGCATTTTGAAAAGCCAGGGTAATGGTATTAGCCTGTACGGCGTTAAACACAAGGCCAAAGCATAGGGTGATAAGAATTGCAAAAAGAATACCCATCCATCTTTGTCCCAGGGCTTTCTCCATATAGTAAGCCGGGCCACCCCGGAAGGATTTTTCATCCTTTACTTTATAAATTTGAGCCAGAGTTGCTTCAACAAAGGCTGTGGCTGAACCGATCAAGGCAATTAACCACATCCAAAAGATTGCACCAGGTCCACCGACAGCAATAGCCAAGGCCACACCGGCCAGGTTACCGGTGCCTACCCGTGAAGCGGTACTAATACAAAAGGCCTGAAAGGAAGAAACACCCTTTAACTTGCCAGAATCCCCAATACCATGGCCTAAAAGCCTGAACATTTCACCGATCATTTTAAATTGAACAAAATTTGTGTTAAAGGTAAAATAAATCCCCAAACCAATTAACATAACAATCAGTACATAAGACCACAAAATATCATTGCTCACTGCAACAAAACTCTGTAAAAACTCCATAATTTAGCCCACACACCTTCTTTCAGATTTTTTTATAGATTAGGACCAATATACTTGGTTCTTGCTCCCAATTAACATCTCTTTGATTAGTTAAATAGTTTAATTATTTTAGGGTATATTAAAAATTTTTATGTTTTTCCACTGTGAAATTGTACCATACATGTACAGTGGTTTGTACAAGAAATTTTTTACACTATAAGAATATTTGCCATCCTTTAGCTTAAAAACAAAACCTTACCCTTTGAGGTAAGGTACAGGCTGTAGAAAACCCTAAGGTCTAGGGATTTATGTTTGTCTGCTGCAAGAGGTGAATACGATTTAATACCGCTGGGTGCGAATAGCTAAACCATTCAATAAAGGCTGGCGGAGATACATCCGAGGAATTTTTACTAACCAGATTTATCTGCAGACCAATGGCAGCGGCAACATCCCCGGTCAACTGTATCGAAACCTGATCTGCTTCCTTTTCCATGCTTCTGGATATGGTATTTTGCAAAGGGCTTGTGGCAAAAGAGACCGTCAAAAAAAACAGTATTGTAAGGGCCCAGGTATAGGGAGGATGGTATCGCGACGGTGGCAAAACTGATCTAATAAAGATAAATAACAGCCCCCACAATAGAAAATTACCGATAATCCCAAGGGTTAAACCCTTGATAATATGTCCCTGACGCCAGTGTGCCATTTCATGGGCGATCACCGCCTTCACTTGGTCAGGAGGATAATTCTTGAGCAGGGTGTCATAGAGGACAATTTGCTTGGTCCCAGCCAGTCCGGCAAAGTAAGCATTGGCCCGGGTGGTTCGTCGACTGGCATCCATCACCAATACCTCATCCACAGGGATATCTGCCTTACTGGCAAGTTCATTGACCATACTGAGGATAGCAGGGTCCTTGGCGGGCTCAAACCGATTAAAAAGAGGAGAAACCACCACTGGCCAGATAAAATTTTGTACCACCAACCAAATTGAGAACAAGGATGCCCCCACCAGCCACCAAGTGCGCGGCCAATGCTTCAGAATCCAAAAGAATAGCAAAACACCGAAAGCCGAAAAAATTAGGTCCAGGCCTGCTCCCTTTAAGTAATCCAGCCACCAGGAGCCTAGGGTCTGGGTAGAAAAACCCCACTTCCTTTGTAAATAAAAGCTGCCAAAATAAGATAGGGGTAAATGAATTAACCTTAGTACCACCCATAGAGCTAGAAAAAACAGGAGGCTGCTACGATAATAATTTCCACCATTTGCCCGTTGCAACCAACCACTAAAACCGGCCGCTTTGCCGCTCCATATAAACCATACTATTAGAAGTATTTCCGTCAGTACGCCGATTAAAAACAATAGTTGTTGGCTGCGACTGTGGTCTCTGCCCTGACTTATCTGCTCTGCTGAAAAATAATGTAGGGCTTCTGGTGCTACCTTACCAGGAAACAGGATAAACCATAGATAAAGTAAAGAAAAACCCAATACTATGACCATTAAACCCTGCCATAGGATGTTTAATCTAGGCTGCTGCAACCCTAACCCCTCCCATCTAAGTGGTAAATACTTCTATTTATTATTCTACGGCTCGGTTCCATGGATTAGGCCTGATTTTTTAACTTTTACTAAATTATCATTTTAGCTCAGTTTTTATTTTACCAGATAGACCATTAATCAACTGCCCGGTGATACTTATTTTAAAATGGTAGATTTGGTATTTTCTTTTGTTTTAAACCAGTAGTTATAAAATCAACTTAGCTGGACTATCACCGAGGCTTATTGTATAATTTTAGCCATTGTGTCCTATGTTAGGAAGAAAGTGTCATTGGGGTAATGCTAATACAGTGAAAGGAATTGAGGAAATGAAATTACCCGCTGCATTTTTAAGTAAAATGGAACAACTGGTGGGCGCTGATTACCCCCAATTTCTCAGGAGCTATGAAGGTTCTCGGCTAGCGGGGTTGCGGGCCAACGGTCTAAAAATATCTCCCTCTGATCTAAATGAACTGCTGTCCTTTTTAGAAGAACCGATTGCCTGGAGTAAGGATGGTTTCTATTATAATGAAGCAACAACCCGACCGGCCAAGCATCCCTATTATTATGCAGGTTTATATTATATCCAGGAACCCAGTGCTATGCTACCAGCGGAACTTCTCGGAGCGCAGCCGGGGGAAAGGGTACTGGATCTTTGTGCAGCCCCGGGGGGTAAGTCACTGCAGTTAGCTGCCCATCTAGGCAGAAAGGGCCTTCTGGTGACCAATGATTTACACCCCCAGCGAGCCAGGGTATTGTTAAAAAACATTGAGCGTTACGGGGTAGCCAATGCCATTGTCCTGAATGAAACTCCTTCACACTTGGCTAAGGTATTTGCTGGCTTCTTTGATAGAATTTTGGTAGATGCCCCCTGCTCCGGTGAAGGTATGTTTCGCAAAGAACCGGATATGGCTAAGGAATGGAGTCCTGAGGAAGTCAATAAATATGCCCGGTGGCAGCAAGAAATTTTGGAGGCCGTTCCTTCCTTATTAAGGCCCGGAGGAGAGGTTGTTTACTCCACCTGCACCTTTTCCCCGGAAGAAAATGAACAGCAAATGCAGAGCTTTGTGGCCAAGTATCCCGATTTTGAATTAGTGGAACTGCGGCGATTGTGGCCGCACCAAGTGAAGGGTGAAGGTCATTTTGTGGCCAAACTAAAGAATAAAACCCTTTTTGATCAACAGGAATACCCCATTCACAGAAAAAATAAAAAGGTTAAGATAAAAAAGCAGTCCACTCCCTCTCTCAGTGAAAGTACAAAACAAGCCCTGGCGGATTTCTCAATGCAAGTTTGGCGAAATAAAAAGGGCTGGCAGGAATGGTTGCCCCTGGGTGGACAGGTAATCGAACGGGACGGTCATATCCTGTGGGAAAGTCTGGATTTGCCTGTATTACGCGGGTTAAAAGTTTTGCGTTCGGGTTGGCTTTTGGGAACCGTTGAAAGGGGGCGCTTTAGACCTAGCCCTGCCTTTGCCCTTGGACTACCAATGGGAGCAGTAAAATCAGCTGTTCAAAAATTGGTTTTATCGGCAAAAAGTCAAAGGGAGAATTCCCTGGTCCTTCGTTATTTACGGGGGGAGACCATTCAACAGGAGGGCAAAACCTGGGAGAAGGGCTGGCACCTGGTGTGCCTGGATGAGTTTCCTTTGGGATGGGCCAAGGGAGATGGAAATTGGCTGAAAAATGGCTTTCCCCCTGGTTGGCGTTGGATTGACGGTGAATAGAAAAGAGGTGATATGCTTGGCCGAAAATGAAAAATTACGGCTGGATCGGCTGTTAAACCATATGGGGTTAGGTACTCGAAAAGAGATTAAAAAATTGATTAAAGCAAAACAAGTAATGGTTAACGGGGAATTGGCAATGGACCCTGGCTTACACATTTTTCCCCAGCGTGACCACATTGAGGTACAGGGTGAGGTTATAGAGTATAGGGAATATATCTATCTCATGTTAAATAAACCCCAGGATGTTTTGTCCGCCACAGAGGATGCTTCAGACAAAGTGGTCATCGACCTGCTTGACCCCACATATCATTCCTTTAACCCCTTTCCGGTGGGGCGGTTGGATAAGGATACCGAGGGGTTGCTGCTACTTACAAACAACGGTAAGCTGGCTCACCAACTCCTCTCTCCGAAAAAACATGTGCCCAAAACCTATTATGCTCTGGTACAGGGCCTTGTTACAGAAGAAGACGTGGCCGCCTTTGCCCGGGGAGTGGAACTGGATGACGGTTATCGCACCCTGCCAGGGCAGTTAAAAATTATCCGCTCGGCCCCTCAATCAGAAATTGAACTCACCATCTATGAGGGCAAGTATCACCAGGTTAAACGTATGTTTGAAGCCGTTGGCAAAAGGGTTATTTATCTTAAAAGGCTTAGCATGGGTCCCTTGGTGCTGGATAATAATCTGAAGCCCGGCGAATATCGGGAACTAACGGATGAGGAAATTGCACTGTTACAGGAAGCAAAAACGAGGCACTCCGTCCAGTAGACGGCTGCCTCGTTTTTCTAATAGGAAATTAAAAACCTCTATGACTGCCTGTTGACGAATCGTTTATAGCCGAACCCTACCATTAATAGTAAGAAAATATGCGGTAAGCCTGTTAAAAGCCAAACAATATTTTCATTCAAATGACTTAGAAGCAGTCTTTCCCCACAAATTGTTGCCGGGGTTTCTAAAATTACTACCAGCATAATCATTGCAAAGGCTGCCATAATAATTCTCATATTAAACACACCACGAAAAATATAAATCAGGCCAATACAGCTAATTGTTGAGAAGGAGATCATAAAAAATATAGAAACAAAGGGCAACAGTCTAACTGCCCTGGTAATTAATAGTTTTATAAGTGCCATTGCCAGTAGCTTCTTTGTATTTATGGGAATATTGGCTAGCTGAGCATACTTTATTAAAAAAAACAGAACCCCCTGTACTCACCCTAAAGGTAAGAAACAGGAGGTTAAAAGTCTTCTTTCCATTATAGAACTTTTTTTAATTTCTCCGCTTCAAAGGGTTTAACATAGGTATTTTTATTTTCATCAATATATAAAACCTCTACCATTTGATCCTTTACCTTAAGAACCCTACCCTTGATTTTGGTGCCGATCACATTTACGGGTGCTTTTCTGGTAAGGTCCTTAATGTTTTGTGATTGGCAATAGCTACATTCCTCACTAAAATTGGCAATCCTTTTACAATCAACACAATAGCTTAAATTTTTCATTGACACACCCTCCATCTACGTTATATTAGACCTGGCAGGTATTAAATTTAACATAAATAATTATAGAAAATTGACAAAATTCCTTTAATTTTGTAAAGTTTTTAGGTTCTTTTTTAATTATTTTATTGCAAAAACAAAGCCAATACATTTTTGTACTGGCCGGTTGTTGGAACCTTTATATTTGTGATTTCCTTATTTCCGTTCACCCAAAATCTCCGCAACGGATAGTGTTAGAACTCCTTTCGGGTAAAATAGGCCGCTATATTCAGCGTCATTAGCACTATTATTTCATTATTTGGTGATATCAATTATTTCTGCTTCGGTCACCGAGGCTAACTCTGCAACAGCCAGCTCAATCTGCAGGCCAATTTTCCCCCCGCTGACAATAATTTTTTCTAAGCCCTTTGCACTATCATCAATAAGGGTTTTATAGTGCTTTTTCATCCCCAGGGGTGAGCAACCACCCCTGATATACCCGGTGTGCTTTTGAATATCCTTGACTGGAATCATATCTACTTTTTTCTCACCAGTGGCCTTGGCTGCCTTTTTTAAATCCAGTTCCTCTTCCACTGGTACGATAAAAACATAGAGGGTCTTACTATTCCCCTGGGCAACCAGTGTCTTATAAACAGACTGAGGATCCTTGCCAACTTTCTCAGCCACAGAAACCCCGTCAATTTTACCATCGTTACTGTCATAGGTATAAACATCATAATCTATTTTTTTGCCATCTAGAATACGCATGGCATTTGTCTTTACCTGTGCTATTTTTCTCATCCCCTTCTCTATTCTGAAAAAACTTTGTACCCACGAGCTATGATTTAAGCTTAAGTTTAGCCAGTGCTTCGGCAAGGGGATTGTTTAAAAAATCATCCTTTGTCTCTTGATTTCTCAGATACTTGTTTACATCCTTTTTAGAAATGTTACTGCCCTTTTCATTTTTTCTTCTTTCATGAAAGGTCGTGAGTTTCTCTCGATAGCCACACTTACAGACAAAGATTTGTCCTTCTCCTTCACCATGCAATTCCAGTCGTTTGTGACATTCGGGGCACCGGGCATTGGTTACTTTGCTAAGGCCTTTGCGATAGCCACATTCCCGATCCTGACAAACCAGCATCTTGCCTTTTTTTCCGTTCACTTCCAACATCCGTTTGCCACATTCCGGACATTTGGTTCCGGTTAAGTTATCGTGCCGGAATCTATTTTCACTCTCTTTAATCTCGTGAACCACTGTTGTGGCATATTTTTTTATCTCATTGATAAACTGGCTTTTATTTAGTATACCCTTTGCAATGAACTCCAGCTCTTTTTCCCAGCGAGCAGTTAAAGCCGGGGACCTTAACCCCTCTGGGACCAGTTCCAACAGTTGCTTTCCTTTGGAGGTTATGGCAATATGCTTTCCCTTCTTCTCGATCAGGAAGCTATTAAACAACTTTTCAATAATATCCGCCCTTGTGGCCACTGTGCCCAGGCCTCCGGTTTTGTCTAGAGTCTTGATTAACTCTTTATTATCCTGGGACATATATTTTGCGGGGTTTTCCATGGCTGATAACAATGTGCCCTCGGTAAAGGGTTCCGGTGGTTTGGTCTCCCCCTTGGTTTGGGTTAGGGAGCGTACTTTTAAACAATCACCTCGTTTGATAACGGGTAAAGTTTGTTCGCTAAGACTATCCTTGGGCTCCTCTTCCTCTAAATCATGCTGATAAACTTCTTTCCAGCCCTGGGCAATTACCACTTTACCCCTGGCAATAAAAAGCTCTTCCCCCATTTTTGCTTTGATGGTGGTTTGCTCATAGGCAAAGGGCGGATACAAAACAGCTAAAAAACGTCTTACAACTAAATCATAGATTTTTCTTTCCTTATCACTGAAGGTGCTGACCGTCACAGGCTGTTCTGTGGGAATAATAGCATGATGATCAGACACTTTGTTATCATCCACAAAGGACTTGCTGGGTTTTATGGGGTTTTTTAGAATCTTATAAGCCAATTTGGTATAGGGCTGATCACTGCAGGCCTTGAGTCTTTCTGCCAGCGTATCCACCATATCCGAGGAAAGATAGCGGGAATCTGTCCGCGGATAGGTCAGCACCTTATAATGCTCGTAAAGGCGCTGCATAATGGATAGGGTTTCCCGGGCCGAATAGCCAAAGAATTTATTGGCGTCCCGCTGCAATTCAGTTAGATCGTATAGTTGAGGCGAATAACTCTTTTTGGCCGTCTTCTCTACCTCAATGACCTCTGCGGTTTTCTGATTTAACAAGGACAGCACCTGATCACAGTGCTCTTTATGAAAGGTCTTTATATCTTTACTCTGACGGTCCTGCCAGGTTAATTTTAGTTGGTCTGTTACGACAGTTATACCGTAAAAGGTTTTGGGTCTGAAGTTTCTTATTTCCTCTTCCCGCTTGGCAATGATGGCTAGGGTTGGGGTTTGGACCCTGCCGCAGGAAAGTTGTGCATTGAATTTACAAGTTAGGGCACGGCTGGCGTTAATGCCTACAAACCAGTCTGCCTCTGCCCGGGCCACCGCCGCTGCATAAAGATTTTGATACTCTTTACCATCCCTTAGCTTTTTAAAGCCGTCTTGAATGGCCTTGTCTGTGACCGAGGAAATCCACAGGCGTTTCAGGGGTTTGACCACCCTAGCCTTTTCAATAATCCACCGGGCCACCAGTTCCCCTTCTCGCCCGGCATCCGTGGCAATAATGATCTCTCGCAGATCTTTCCTGTTCATTTGCTCCCGAACGATCTGAAACTGCTTGCTGCTTTGCCGGATAACCACCAGTTTCAAAGGGGAGGGCAGCATGGGTAAATCTTCTAATCGCCAGGACTTATATTTTTCATCATAGACCTCCGGGTCGGCCAAAGTAACCAGATGGCCCAACGCCCAGGTGACAATATATTTGTCCCCTTCTAAATAACCATTTCCTTTTTTATAACAGTTTAAAACCCTGGCTATGTCCCTTGCCACAGAGGGCTTTTCTGCTAATACCAAACTTTTATGCATGTTATTAACCCTTTCAAGACCGAATATTGTTTATGGTTTGTATTCCTTTGATCATAATAATCATGGCTACAAAGCCCGCTGCTATCTGATAGAGCTTTGCCGAAAAGAGTACAAAGGAACCAAGTTCCTTTGATACAACAAACAGTAAAGCAAAAAGTGTCCCAACGGCAAAGCCGCTGATCATACCCACCCTTTTTCTTAGGCTTTTTTTAGCTGATAAGGAAAAGCTATGTTTGCCAATGTATTTAACCGTAAAAATAGCTGCTAAAACGATAAGCAAGGCACTTATTAAAAAGCCTGCATTGACCTCGTAATTAAGCAGCGGTTTTTTGTATTGTATCATCTTTGGCAGATGTTCAAACACCAAGTCAATAAGCCATAATATTATGATGGTGTTTATCCACATTTCCAAGTTGGCTAATGTTCTATGCCACTTATTCCTCCGGGGCTGAACAGAGGCCGCTGCAATTAGTGAATCACAAAAGGACCTATAATCCGTGCCAATGGCTTGTTCAATCCTTTCTCCCCTGGACTGGGTACTGAGGAAAATCTCCAGTATTTCCTGAATGAGTTCTTCCACTTCTAATTCATTCAGGGAACTGGTACGTAAGTAACATACGATATCCGTATAGATTACCTCGTTTCTAGGCGTTAATTGCTTGCTAAGTTCATAATTTTTCCGAATCATTCCTTCGATATCCTTCATGGTAACCCTCACTTCTTAGGCGACACCGGGTATAGTTCTCCGCTGTGGCAAAAATATATGTCTGTAAATTTTACCCACATATTATCATAAACCATAAAATGCTACAAGGCAAAACCTTCTCCCAAACAACAAAGCTGCTTCGACTGAATCTTTCATAAACAAAAATATACCCCCTAGGAACATTAATCCTACGGGGTTTCGGCAAACACACTTTATGAGTTGCCCTGGGTAGATTCGCCTATAACAGGTATACATTTTTTATTTATACGCCGAAGCTTGTACCCAGCGTAAAGTACCGCAAACCAGACTGGTGCTACATATAGGGCTATACGGGTTTCTTCCATAAAGGCCATCAACAAACAAACCATTGCCATAA
The DNA here is from genome assembly GCF_000016165.1 of Desulforamulus reducens MI-1. GTDB lineage: Bacteria > Bacillota > Desulfotomaculia > Desulfotomaculales > Desulfotomaculaceae > Desulfotomaculum > Desulfotomaculum reducens. The sequence continues at coordinate 3,507,275 of NC_009253.1, forward strand.
AGCCCAGGGTGAAATAGATGGAGTAGGGCCAAAAAGGCAACTTGAACTTTAGTTTATCTACCTCTGCTTGGGTTTTTGACCGCCGGAATTTATACTGAGCAACCAAGATAATGGTCCAGATGGTAATCATGCCAACGGTGGCGATGGAGGAGATATACATAAATACCTTTTCCGGCATAAAGTAATTTAAAACCACTGCAATTAACAGGAAAAAGGCAGAAAACAATATTCCTATACTGGGAGTACTGGACTTACTTAATCGGCCAAAGATTTTTGGTGCATGGTTTTGACTGGCTAAGTTATATAACATTCTGCCCGTACTGAACAAGCAACTATTAAATGCCGAAAGGGCTGCAGTTAACACAACGAAGTTAATAATTCCAGCAGCAGCCGGTATCCCCATTTTATCAAAAACAATAACAAAGGGACTGCCCTGAGTACCGATTTCATTCCAGGGACAAAGCAGCAACATGATGGCTATGGCCAGTACATAAAAAATTAATATTCTCCAAATAACATTATTAATGGCTTTGGGAATGGTTTTATCAGGATTGTCTGCTTCACCGGCAGTGACACCTATTAATTCCACCCCACCCAAAGAAAACATAACCAACACCAATGCCATCAGTAAGCCCTGGATACCATTGGGCATAAATCCACCATTTACAATAAAATTATCAAAGCCCAAGGGTTGCCCGACACCTAGGCCAAAGATGATCATAAAAACACCAATGACGATCATGCCAACAACTGTAACAACCTTAATTAGGGAGAACCAAAATTCAAATTCGCCGTAGGATTTCACAGTGGTCAGATTAACACCGGTGATCAGCGCTAACACACCGAGGGCGGAAAGCCATTGTGGAATATCCGGGAACCAGAAATTCACATAAACACCAACCACCGTGATTTCCACCATACCAATCACAATCCACAAAAACCAATAGGTCCAGCCAGTTAAATAACCAGCAAAGGAGCTAATGTATTTGTTGGCATAGTAACTAAAGGAACCAGAAACCGGCTCCTCCACCGCCAATTCCCCCAAGGCCCGTACAATGGCAAAGGCGATTAACCCCCCTAGGAGGTAGCCCAGTGTTAAGGCCGGCCCGGCTAACTTTATGGCAGGTGCAGAACCATAAAACAAACCAGAACCAATGCCACCTCCAAGGGCAATCATTTGAATATGCCGATTTTTCAAACCCCTTTGCAAGGGTTTATTTTCATTGCTATGGTTATCCATTGTTACCTCCCTTAACAACTTTAAAAAAAGATAAATGACAATATTTCTCATATTTGCGATAAATACTGTCATTTAATATCAATCTTTTTAAATATCATTCTGTCATTCTACATCTATTACTCTTGCTAGAAACGTGGCTTCTCCTATTTTTGACCGTTTTCCGGTGCAATCTTGGTTATGGAAATACCGGTTATTCCATAGAAGGCGTTAAGAATTAGGACAAAGAAAACAAAGTATAGATATGGAATAAATTGCAGAGGTTCTACCCCTAAAATATTTTGGGCAAAAATTGCGGGTACACTCCAGGGCACCAGGTTAATCCCCACTGTGCCTGCTGCCTCCGAAACCCGAGATAAGTTTTTCGGGTGTAAGTTCATTTCCTTAAAGGCCGGTGGGAACATGCGGGCAGGCAGTACGATGGCCAACAATTGAGCACCGGTGGCAAAGGCGATTGCCAAACCGCTGAATAATGTGGTCAGCAAAAGTTGAGCAGATGTTTTTATTCGCCGCATAAGGGTATGAAGAATAACCTCCAAGGCTCCGATCTTTTCCAGAATACCCCCTAAAGCTGTGGCCACAGTTAAAAGCAAAATTATACCACCCATTGAATTGATGCCGCCCCGGGAAAGAAGACTATCCAACATTTTAACACCGGTCTGACTTTGATAGCCGTTGGTCATTGCCTTTAATACTGCAGCCAAGTCAACTCCTTGCACCACCATTGCGCAAAGTCCGCCTAAAAAGGTTACGATGACTAAAGAAGGTACCGCTGGCACTCTTTTGACAGCAAGGGCAATGGTAATTACGGGAATAAGAAGCAACAGGGGATGAATGGTAAAGGCCTTTTCTAATCCCATGGTAATTGCTTGAATGCTTTCCGGCTGGGCAACAGATGCTGCTACATACTTCAGTCCCACAAAATAATAGGCAACCAGGGCTAACAACATACTTGGCAGGGTATCCCAAAGCATATGTCCAATATGTTCGAATAGGGTACAACCTGCCATAGCTGGAGCCAAGTTTGTGGTATCCGAAAGCGGGGAGATTTTATCACCAAAAAAAGCACCAGAAATAACGGCACCTGCAACCAGGGGTGCCGGAAAACCCATTCCTATGCCCGTAGCCATTAATGCCAAGCCGATGGTGGCCATGGATGTAAAGGAAGTCCCGGTTGAGGTCGCTACGATGGCCGTTACAAAACATGTAGCGGGTACAAAGAAGGTGGGGTTAATGATTTCATAGGCATAATAAATCAAAGTAGGAATAATACCACCAAGCATCCAGGTACCTATAATAGCACCAACGATCATTAAAATAAAGATGGCTGGTAACGCTCTGGAAACACCCTCAACCAAACCCTGTTCCAGTTCGGACCAACTGTAGCCTAAATATTTACCGATAATAGCTGCAACAACAATACTGGAAATAAGTGGGGCGTGCATGCCCGCTTTCCACTTTACCACTGACATGAGACCCATAATGATAACTGTTAGTATCGGCAGGGCTGCCAGTAGAAAGGAAAGCTTTTTTTTCTGGTTCATTGTTATCTCCTCCCGTGTTGTGAAAAAAATATCTTGACATAATGTTATCTTAAATCTTGGCTTTTCCATGTAATTGTGATTACATGAACATTAATAAAATAAAAAGCCCTTTCAAAATTCCTGGTTCTTTGGAAATTGAAAGGGCTTTCTTATCCTAATGGCTGTTGCCAAATGCATTTTCATATAATTTATTCATATCCTTAATAACAATATGACCCTTGGTACATTTGTCGATGATGCCTTGTTTTTTCAAGCTACTGATCACATTTGTTACGGTTACGCGATGAATACAGGTTATAGAACCAATTTCTTTATGTGTAATGTCAAGGGTTATCTCTGTTCCTTCGGAGCGTTCTTGTCCATAACGGTGGGAGAGCATGTATAATAGTTTACTAATTCTAGTGGCCGGATTACTAAAACTAATGTCATGAATTTGACTGATTAAGAGTCTTATTTTTATTGCCATCATTTCCAGCAAACATTCTGCAAAGCCTGGGTTTTCCCTTAAAATTTTGTTAAAGGTACACTTATCAAAGGTGTATAATTCACAATCTTCTTCCGCTATTAAAGCAGCATTGGAAGGAAAAGCATGAAAATAAGGAACATCCCCGATAATAAACCCTTCTGAGGCATACCAGAATAATTTCTCTTCACCGTTTTCAGTAAGTTGCTGTATTTTGACTTTACCCTTATTTAGATAATAAATGTTTCTACCTACTTCTCCCTGTTCTAAAATATAGGAACCTTTTTTATATTTTTGCTTCATTCCCAGATGAATATATTCTTTGAAACTCTCTTCCTTCACATCTAAAAAGGGAAGCACTGAAATCAACGGATCAATTTCTTCTCGCAAAGAGGACCCCCCATTATACAAGAAATTAAACTATATTTAAAGACTATCATACTTATATTACATTGTTCTTTATAAAAAGCAAAGTTTTGTCATACTATACCTTAATAATTATTGTTTGCTCATCCAAATCCTAACACAGCAAAACCAATCCTATGAATGTAATTTCAACCAAGAAGTATTGTACTACACTGTATACATTTAAGGGGCAGCCTTTATAGCTACCCCAAAACATTCCCTTATTTATTATCCACTTCATCTCCTGCGGCCACACATAGGGCAGTATCACCCTGATACGGTACTACCCCTGCCACAGTGGTCTCTTTCTTGACACCGGGTCCTGAAGCACCGGGCATACGGAAGGTGGTTACATCTACCCGTTCAACAGGAACTTCCTTGGGACGTTCCAACTGTGGTACCCAATCATAGGGTGCCCGGTAGGCCCGGTATACCATGTTTTGGTTCATCTTCTTACCCCAGTAGGGGCTGATATATTCCCAAACAATTTCAAAATCCTGGGTCACTTCAATGAGACGTCCACCCGACCCTTCGGTAATCAGTGTATTTCCATTGGGCAATCGCTGTGCCCCACTAATAAAGGGGCTATAGAAGCGGTTAGAATCCACCGGGTGAAGGTAACCAGCTTCGCTGGGTGAGTACTGCCAAACAATTTTTAGTGTAGTGGGGTCAAATTCCAACACCCTTGAGTAGTCACGCAGGGCATTCATTCTCCCTGTGGGGGCACTGGGGTTAGGCAAACCATACCCGGCCCAGCCACCGTTATCAAAAACTAAGATGTTCCCTTCCCCGGGTAATCCCCTAGGAATCATATGGGCATGGTGCTGCCCAATAATCCAACCCAGTTTCTTTAGTTCCTCACTGGTGTCGTACTCCGGCCCTATTTTCCACACGATTTTACCGGTTTTTTTATCAGTAATGGCAATGATATTGGCCTCCCGGCTGTCCCAAATGATATTGTCGGGGTGGAAACGCTCGTCGCCGGCATCATACCATTTATTGGGTCCCAGTACCGACATGGAATTAATGTGCATCCAATCCCCCATGCCGCCCCCGGCAGAACGCATGTTAGGATCCCGATAGAGGATATTTTTAGCTGCTTCACTAAAGCCCAGTTCATCAAAGTGTTCATTGCAATTCCATTCCCATACAATGTCACCTTGCCAGTTTACTTCAATGATGGTGTCATCCAGCAGGACCTTTTCAGAGATCTTGGTATTCTTTACGTTTTTGTGGCAAAGTATGATGGTGTTGCCTTTGTCAACCTGCGGTTCCATGCCAGGTACATAGTAACCTACCGGGTTCCCTTCCCGTTGATAATCATGGTGTTGTCTGGCCATCCATTGGGGTGTTTCACCGGGGTCTTCAATAAATTCATACTGGTTGAATTTCCAAAGGATATTCCCTTCCCAGTCCACTTGGATCAAATCAATCATATCTTGCATGCCAAAGGCATTGTTTCTCTCACCGGACTGCCCCATTACCTGGCCCCCAGGCAGTAGTTTGTTTGGAAAACCGTGCAACCCCTTCCAAAGCTGTACTTCGGTTCCGTTCATATCGATTAGCAGTGCACCACGCTCCTTGGCCTGGTAAATGGTGTAACCATTCCAACACTTCTCCGGATTATAAATTGTTACGCCTGTGGGATAAATACTTGGATAAGTCATGTTCTTCTCTGCCCCCCGCTAGTTAATAGTTTATTTGGTACAAAATGTTAAACTCTACCTTTTATAGAGTATATGAGTAGTAGAACAACCATCTAATGAGAAAGTTTTCACATCATCCTTAGCTTAAGATTAACATAACCCTCGCCTACAGCTTGTAATGGCAACTACATGCTATGGAATAATATCGCTGTACAATGCTATAAAGAACCAGGTAGAGCATGACTGTGCTCTATTTATACAAAAAATGCAGGAAGAATTTAAAACAGACTGTATCGATATTACTAAATATACTTTGGCAAAATGGCGACATGAATTGCAGGATAAAGTTGACCAAGAGGAATTTATCCAAAATGCAACTATTATTGTTATGTGGATGTACACATTCATAACCTTGGGGAAAGGACTTAGAAAACTCCTCTCGGCAAAGCTTTGATGTTACTTAATACGTTGTCTTATTATTTACAAGAAGCAAAGGTTATATGGGAGCCGGCCGTTGTTAAGATTTTTTAGAAAGTGATATACTAAGATGGCACCAACAAAAACATGGGAAAACCACTACCCTGTGGCAATTTATAGAGAAGGAAGGCTAAAAGTGAAGTCTTATCATCGCCATAAGATATCCCAGGAACACGAGGGATTTACTGTTGAAAATTATCTGAAAAATATTTTGCAGTATTCCGGTAGAAAGATCCAGAAATTAACCCGACGCAAGGGTATTCTCTTGAACGGCAAAACCGTCTACCTGCAAAAAAAGCTAAATGCAGAGGATACCCTTAGTATCCTCGACTTAGAGGATACTAACTACGGTGTTCAACCAGAAAAGGGCGCCATTGAAGTACTCTATGAAGATGATTTTCTTTTGGTGTTAAATAAACCCGCTCACCAACTTGTTCACCCCACCGGGCAGACAACCCGGGGCACAATGGCTAATTATTTGGCTTACTATCTTAAACAACGTAACGTAGTCAGTGCCATTCGCCCTGTACATAGGTTAGACCGGGAAACTTCCGGCTGTGTGATTTTTGCGAAGGACTCCCGCAGCCAATTCATTCTGGAACAACAATTAAAAGAAAGAACGCTGAAGCGTACCTACTGGGCCTTGGTTAAAGGCATAGTCCATCCTCCCTCTGGAACCATTGACGCCCCCATTGGCCCGCACCCCAGCCTTGCAAACCGTCGGGCAATCAATGAACACGGGGAACAGTCCATTACCCATTACCAGACCCTGCGTAGTTTTCCGGAAATTTCACTACTGAAATTAAATCTGGATACCGGGAGAACCCACCAAATCCGCCTGCATTTGGCCCATTTAGGATATCCCATTATCGGTGATCGTATGTATGGTGTGCGGTCCCCATGGATCAACAGGCAGGCTTTGCATGCCTATGACGTTAGCTTTAGGCATTTAAAGGAAAATCATGAGATAGCCGTACACGCCCCTCTTCCGACGGACTTTGCCCAAGCCATTAATTTTTGCGATAAACCATAAAAAACAAGTGCCACAGTGGAATTCCCTCCCTGTGGCACTAAAAATAAAGATATTATTCAGTTACTAAATTTATCTCCGCTTGCAAGCTAAGTAAAACCGGTGATTTCCTTAGGGCAAACTGAGCAATCTCTTTTACTTGTTGTTCTGTGGCAGTGGTAATCGCCCTTAACTTTATGGTTGGGTTTTGAATTCCCCCATGACCCTCTTTTATTCCTAAGAAAACAGCAGCATCTATATCCGCTTCAATTTGGGCTTCTACTTTTTCCAAGGCAATTCCCCGTTGGCTGGCTAACACTTCAAAGGTTATGGCAAAACACCCCACTGCTGCCGCTAACAAATATTCCACAGGATTAGGGGCTTTATTCATACCCCCTAACGGTTGCGGTTCATCCATTAATAAAGGTGGAAACTCCCCTATACTTGCTTGGTTTTGAACACCATCTTGCCAATTAATGCGGGCTGAAAAATTTTTCTTTCCTACCTCTGGGTCTGCTTTAATAGCATTCATTGTTTGCTGTACATTTTCCAGTAAAATATTATTCATAAGTAAAGCCCTCCTTACAGTTACTAGATTTTTCCTACGGTAATAATAATTTTGTTGTGGACCCAAACTTAAAAATTAAGTTTCTTAATTAATTTTATAAAATAAATTTTTTACGGTATGTAAGGAGGCTCACAAAATTAAAAAATTACCTAATTGCTTTCCAACTTGACCCAGATTTTGCTTTTGTGCAAACGTATTATTCCAAACAATGCCAGCTTGTTTATCAACAAAGTTACCGTTTCACGACTGGATGCAACCATACCCGCCAAATCCTGGTGCGTGATTGCGGCAGGGATGGGGTACCAGCCATTATCTTCTTGATTAGTATCAGCTATTTTTTTTAATAAAAAGAGGAGCCGCTCTTCCACTTTTCCATAGGCCACTTGTTCAAGAATTTCAACGGTTTCCTGGAGTCTTTCTGATAAGTAACTGAGCAGGGACATGGCCAGCGGGGGATTTTCTTCAATAACTTTTCTCACTTCTGCTTTGGGAACGGCAATAACTGTCACTTCTGTTAAAGCTTTGGAAAAGGCACCACTTCTTTTTTTTGTAAAGATATCGATTAGATCAATAAAATCCCCCGCAGATAACAGCCCTAAAATACATTCCTTACCATCTTCATGAATGTGAAATAAACGGGCCTCCCCTTTTTTGATGAGATAGATATCGTTGGTTAGCTTATCCGCACCGGTAATGTAGTTACCTCTCTTAAAATTAATTTCTTTTCCATGACTGAGCCACTCTTCAATCTTGCTTTTTGGAAATAACTGAACAATTTTTGATGTCATATAAAACCCCTCTGCAAAATTAACTTATTAAAGAAAACTTAGCTTACACCATAACCAACAATTCCTACTCTAATTCTTTCCTTCAAGATAGTCCCTCCACTGTTACTATTTTCGTTTGCAAAAAAATTCTACAAAATTCCCCTAATTCCTATGGGATCGCTAGAGGTTTTAAACCCTTTCTTATTAGCGTCTCTATGTTAAAGAGGCCCTCTGCTTCAGAAGGCCCCTTAACCCTTATTCTTATCATTTTATCAGTGTTCTGCTGTTGTGCCTTATTACTTAAAGAAGATCACATCTTTTTCCGGTTTTCTGGGAATAATGGGTGTTTCCTTGGCAGGATGACCCACAATAATGGCCGCTGTAATGACTTCTGTCTCAGAAATATTGAAATAGGATTTTATTTCGGCATATTTTTGATCATTGACAGCTACTAATTCGTTGTCTAATTCACCCACAATACAGGCACCTAATCCTTGATGCATAGCTTCTAAAATCATGAAAGCATAGGCTATTCCTATGTTCTCAAAGGTGCGGGCCATAATGGATGCCGGCTTGCCAGCTAAGGATTGGGCTAATTCATGATCCAGGTACATCTTTTTAATATCTTCATCGGCCATATTGACCCCGGTGGCACCAAACAGCTCTTTTAGCCGTGCAAGCTGATGATCCTTTACCCAAGCTTCAAGTGTCCCGACGCACATAATAACGGCCGGAGCTTTCTTTATTAAGACGCCCATAGAAAATGCCTCGGCCAGCTTGGTACGATCTTTTTCATCCGTAACTGCAATAAATCTCCAGGGCTGAATATTCTTCCAGGAAGGACTTCTCCGCCCTGCTTGCATAATGCTTAAGAGCTGATCCTTTGTAACAGGCTCCGAGGAAAACTTTCTTACACTTTTCCACTGGGCAATCTCTTTTAACATATTTTCATACCCCTTTCCGATCACTTATTTCCTTGTGTTCTTTGGTTTTTAAAGTTTCTAACCTTCTTCGGTAAAATATATTAAATTCCTTCCGAAAAATTTATTAAATATTCCGACATTTATTGTGGACTAACCTATGATTGATAACCTAGGGCTGCCCAGTCTACCTTTGGAACCAATCCTTCTTGGGCGGCTCGGCTAAGCAAGGCTTCTACGGCCTGATACCCCATCTCACCTATATGCTCGGTGAATTCATTTACGTAAAGCTTAATATGCGCCTGCGCAACTTCGGGGGACAACTCTTGGGCATGTTCTAGCACGTACTGTTGTGACACCTCCGGCTGGGTCCAGGCATGTTTAACCGATGCACGAATCCAACCAGCAATGGCTGATAGATCCTGTGAGCGACGGGCAATAATTGCACCCAGCGGGATGGGCAGGTTGGTGTCTGCCTCCCACCAATTGCCTAAGTCGACCAAGAGAGTCAGCCCAAATGAAGGATAGGTAAAGCGTGCCTCATGGATCACCAGCCCAGCATCAACCAACCCGTCTCGTACCGCCGGCATGATCTGATGGAAGGGCAGAACTACTATCTCACCCACGCCCCCTGGCACATGTTGGGCTATCCATAACCGAAAGAGTAAATAAGCTGTTGATCGTTCACTGGGTACCGCCACCCGCTTTCCTGCAATCAACGTTGGATCTTTGATGCTGCCTACTTTGTTTGAAGTCAGTAGCAGTGGACCGCAGCCTTTACCCAACGCACCTCCACAGGGCAATAACGCGTATTCCGACAATACCCAGGGCAAAGCTGCGTAGGATATTTTAATTACCTCGGGCCCGTTGCTACTGGCTGCCAAACTGTTGGTAATATCAATATCAGCATAGGTTACATCCAGCTTGGGGGCACCGGGTATTAATCCGTGTACCCAGGCATGAAAAATAAATGTATCATTAGGACAAGGTGAAAAGGCTATTTTCATCGCAGTACCTCCGATAATACCAAACTAGCCGCTTCTAGGACATCTAGGGCCTCTTTGATTCGCCAGGCAGACCGGTCCCGGGGACCCACTAGGTTTGAAATAGCACGAATCTCCAAAACGGGTATACCACAATCAAGGGCTGCCAGGGCCACGCCATATCCCTCCATGGCCTCGGCAGTGGCCCCAGGCACCCGGGCAGCCCTTGATTGTGCACTGGCAGCGGTACCCGTGACAGTTGATACGGTGAGCACCGCACCAGTATTGACTGGCAAATTAGCCAACAGCAGTGCCTCGTAAACCTGCTTCACCAGCCCTGCATCGATTTGGATGTAAGTGGAACCGAAGCCCAACTGATCCAAACTACAGAAACCCGCCGGGTTTTCTGCCCCTAAGTCGGCGGCAACAATCTGGTTGGCCACCACCAAGGAGCCTACTCCAGCTTTACCAGTAAAGCCTCCACCAATACCGGCACTTACAACCAAGTCATACTGGGCGGTTGCCAACACCTTCGTTGTACTGACAGCAGCGGCTACCGGACCGACTCCGGCTATCCTGACATCAAACCTTGTATCATTGTTTAGACCACGTAATATCGCATCCCTCTCGGCCGAGACAGCAGTCATTACCAGAACACGCATTTCAGCTCTGCCGGGCATTAACCCATGGGGGGTTGCTACTTTTTCTACCAATTTTAGTTCCACTCTCTCCCTAGTATAAAATGACATCGTTTGTACTAAACATCGCCATATCTTAGACAACACTCTTTAGATAAATCTTATCATATTTTTATTATGCATATTATACCCAATGTTTTTCGATCTGATAAAAAATAAGCATGGTTTATTAACCACGCTATTACTTTCATATTAAGTTGTTCAATGGTTAGTTAGCATCTTCCTATAATTTGTCAATTCTCAAATTAAATCATCCAGGATTCTTAAATTAAAAACTCTCTGTTTTATATAGTCCTATCAAAAATTATTAAATTGTAATGGCAATAATCAGTCTGTTTATCAAATTAAAATAGATTCGTTCCTCTAGGAATATAAAAAACGCCGGGATGATAAAACCACCACAGCGTCTCCAAAGATTGAGTCTGTTCAAATATTAAGTTCATTTTGGGCCTGGTAAACTACCTCTTCATCAATTTGCCTTAACTTTTTGTAATAAGCGTAAAGCAGACAATTAGTAACTAAATTGTTAATTAACCGTGGTAAGCCTTTTGTTGTGGCATAGATAGCGTCAATTGCTGAATCGGTGAAAATCTCTTCGATTAACCCTGCTTGCTTTAATCGGCTGGTGCAATAATCTCTAATTTCTTCAGGTTTTAACCCCTGCATAATATGTTTCACTACCAAACGTTGCCTTAGTGGGTTATTGATGTTGAGTGATAACTTAGATCGAATTAAAGGTTGTCCTGCTAAGACAAGAATAAAGGGATTTTGCGAGTCCATTTTAAAGTTAAAAATGAGCCTTAAATCCTCTAACAACTTGTTTGAAGCTAAATGTATTTCATCTAAGATAATTACCGGCGTAATCCGGCGTTCATAGTACATAGAATTGATAGCGCCCTGAATTTGACGGAAAATAGCTACCTTTTTGTGTTTAGGTTGCTCACCAAGTTCTAAGGCAAGTCCCTGATAAAATTCCAACACAGTAACAGTCGCCAAAGAAAAATAACAATGCTTGTAGAGAGCTGGGTTTAACTCATTAACAAATTTTCTCAAAGCTGTTGATTTGCCAGCACCTGGTTCACCTGCAACTAACCCGATTCCACGGGTACTTTGCAAATATTTTAACCTCGATTCTAGTTCCAATAAGTCTTGGCTAATAAATAATTTGTCCGCCGGTACTTCTTTAGAAAAAGGGTTAAACTTAAGTCCAAAGAATTGTGTAAACATTAGCGATCACCTACTTCTCTTGACGATTGTTTAAGTTGGTCATCAATTTGAGCATAAGAAATACTAGGAGTTGCTTTCTGTTCCGACGTTTCAACCGATTCCAGTAACTCCTGTGATGACTGAGATTGCCGACCTCGACCCTTTCTTTTAGCCCTAGCATTGTCAAAAAAATTTACTTGTCTGGCCTCACCAACTTTCATACCATCCCGGTATAATAAAATTGGTTGGTTTGAATTAGCTAACCAATCTGGGTCGTACCGTACCTCTAGTCGTGAATTGGCTAAGCTTTGCTCCGTTTCATAAAGAATAGATTCAACAGACAGGGTCGCATCATGATTAACTTTTCTGGTAACGCGCAATAAAAAATGCTCCTCTAATAATTGGGGGTTGGCTAAAAAATTAATCCTGAATCCGTAAAGTAATTTTCTGCCTCACCCCATAATTTATAGGGAAATGAAGGAATATGTAGAAATATACATCTAATCGATATTTCTAATCTTCACCTCAGGGGTGCAACATGAAAAAGATAAGAAACAAGAAAATCAAAACCAAAAACAGAGACGATGATAGGCTCACTATCTTTGAAATTGAACAAGGTGACGAAGAGCTAACCACCCATTCGGGCTTAGCTCTTATCGGAGCCTTACTGACTAATACCAAGATAAAAACACGACTGAACAATACAATGTCTGCTGAACAAAAGAAACCCCATATTTCTAATGGAAGTGTTGGTATTGCCTACATTGGCTTGTTATGCCAAGGCAAGAGTGATTTTGACCACATTGAACCCTTTCGAGAAGATAATTTCTTTGCAATCTCGTTAAACATCAAAGAGACACCGTCAAGCCCAACCCTTCGCCAACGATTAGATATGGTTGCTAAAGATAAGCAATGGAATAATATCCTGTTGGAAGAATCTGCGGGGCTAATCAAAAAAACAAATGCACCACTAACCCCAGTGTACCTGGGTCAAGAAAATAGAGCTTATCTTCCACTAGATATTGATGTGTCTCCCTTTGATAACTCCAACACCAAAAAAGAAGGGGTCTCCCGCACCTACAAAGGCACCGATGGTTACGCTCCCATCTTTGCATATCTAGCAAAGGAAGGTTATTGCGTAAATACTGAGCTACGCCAAGGGAGTGAACATTGCCAAAAGAACACCTCAGAATTCGTTGCCGAAAGCATTCGCTATGCCAGAAAAATTACCCAGTTGCCTTTGCTTTTAAGGATGGACTCAGGCAATGACAGCGCTAGTAATATTGAAATTTGCTTAAATGATGATACTAAGGCTGATTTCATTATTAAGCGAAACCTTCGCAAAGAAACCCCTGAAGGGTGGCTACTATTGGCAAAGAACAATAAAGATATTTACTGCCAGGAACGTGAAGGTAAAAAAGTCTACTATGGTTCCATGATGAAATACAAAAAGGAGCTGAAAAGAGAAATCAGGGTAGTTTACAAAATTACCGAAAGAACCTTTGGTAAAGATGGCCAGATATTTCTCGTACCCCAGGTGGAGGCAGAAACCTATTGGACCTCATTGCCAGACCCTCCACATGTAATCGAAAGACTATACCACGAACATGGCACCAGTGAGCAGTTTCACAGCGAACTTAAGACAGACCTGGATTTAGAAAGACTGCCCTCTGGCAAATTTGACACTAACAACCTAATACTACATTTTGGAGTAGTGGCCTACAATCTGTTGCGCATGATAGGACAATCAACAACTAGAATGCAGCATGTGCCCTTGCGAAAGCAGGCAGAACGCCGTAGGATTAGGACGGTGATTCAGAACTTAATCACGTTGGCATCACGGTTAGTTTCACATGCAAGAAAGAAGAAATTACGATTTGGAAAGCACAGTCCCTGGTTTGAAACATTTAAACAAGCTTACTCTGTGTGTTTAGCAAGATAGAAATATCCACAGAACGATAAAACTTTGCACTAAAAGGAGTGCTTAGATTTTTATTGCCAAATTTAAGCTCAATACTATTGAGAGATTCATTAAATGCTAGTGGCAATTCTTAAAATATAAATTTTTACATATTTTACTGAAAGATAAGGTTACAGAATAGGTAACTCACGGATTCAGGTTAATATTATGGACTTGAGCCATAAAAAAATCTAATGGACTCATATTTAAAGCACTATGGGTCTTGCGCTGATAATCTTCCTCCAGCCATTGCCAAAAATATAAATTTAGTTGGTCTAAACTTTTTAATTTAGTGGGGTCTAATCTAGATAAAAAGCGTTGCCTCACAGTATGAAAAAACCTTTCAATTTTACCCTTAGACGTAGGGGTGAAAGGTTCTGTATGAATTAACGAGCAACCTAATCCAGCACAAAGCATATTTAGTTGATCACTACGATAAACTTTTCCGTTATCTGTATAGATCATTTTGGGAATTCCTCGTTTTAGAACAGCCTCTTTCAAAGCTACTCGAAGAGCTACGAAGTTTTGAAAAAAGAAGAATTGTGCATGTGTTATCAACCTGGAGGCATCATCGATAAATGCGATTAGGTAGGCTTGTTTCTTTGATTTACCTATACTAATATATGGACCAAACATAATATCAGTTTGCCATAATTCATTAATTCTTTGGTGAGAAAAACGTTTAAGTTCCTTCTCACCAGGGTTTTCTGGATCTTTACCTGCAGCCAGTTCAGGATTAGCGACCAGAAAACGGTAAAAAGTCGCTCGTGACAACTTTTCCGGAAGAATAACTTTATCTTTAACTAACTCTTCATAGAGCAGTGCGCTAGTAATCCGTGGCATTTGGCTTCTTTTCTTACGAATTTCATCAGCAATCTCTAGGCTTACCTTTCGGCTTTTACCCTTATCCGATCGGTAACCTGGCTTTAATGAGTCTAATCCCCCACGACGATAATCACTTAACCAACACATAAGAGTTTTTGGGGAATACATCCTGAATCCATAATAGGGCATATCAATGGGCTTAACACATATAGTTTCGAAATAATCCTTTTGGTTTTTAACCTGGCCATTTAGTACTGGACTAATCAAAGAAAATTTCTTAAGAGCAATACTTTCCCTATCTTTGGCTGTGAGCATAACAAAATACACCTCCACCTGTGTGTTAACTGTCAGAGGAGGTCTAACCGGTTAAACTTCTCCCACAAACTGCATAATACCACCGAGCAATAGCCTTTCCTACGCAAAAGTTGTGTTTTTGCCTTCTCCACCAAAATTTAAGTTTAAAACTACTTTCAGTAGGTTAAGCTAATTTGCGAGAAGCCATAAAAGTGTTATTGGATTGTGTGAAAAACCTTGTGGAGAAGGCCTGGATTTGACCGAATCCAGTTTTCACAATAATTAACACCTTTCGGGCTTCTTTTTTTATGTCATCTTCCTTTGGAAGAATTACCTGAGGCATCATTTGACGTAGTACTGCTTTGATAAATTTAAGGTTAGCTTTAAATCTACGGCGGTAAAATTGCAGATGTTGTCTTTGCCACTGTAACCTTGATGTTAATACTTTTAAAAGAGGAATTAGGTTTAAATAATGCCACAGTAGAGCCAAGAAGATCGTTACCAAGGAATACTGAAAGTATGGTAAGCAAAATGACGGCAGATAGGAAAAAGTATGGCCACAATACTTACAATAATATCGACGAATTAAGATGCGACCATTAAAACCAAGGGTTATTACATTGCGAATGTAGTATCCGTGAGGCCTGGGAGGTACAGGGATTTTGCAATCTGGATGTAAGCAAGTATGTGGCTTCGGAAAGGAATATTCATAACCACATTGATAGTATTGTTTTGGTGTGGTCTTAGAATCAAAAATAAGTTGCATGATGATAATCACCTCGCAACTCAAAATACCCAATTAGGACTAAAATTATATGAGAAAAAATACTCAAATTAATTTAGTGCTTAAGCTATTCGCAGATTAGTTAATCTGATAATTATTGAGCCTATATAGCTAGATTAAATTGCTAATCTACAATAATTGATCTTTGATAAAATCCGGAGCATTTGCTGCTTTAAAGCTACCAAAGCCTATGTTTACGTGCCCTTCTGTATAAAATCCAATGATATAATCTTGATTCTCCCCATCCCACACTTCTGAATAGTTTCTTAAACAAATCTCAATCTGGTCTTTATCCTTGATTTCTAATCGTTTTGTACCTTTTGTATCCAGCCATTCTCCATTTCTCCGCTTTGCTTCCCATTGTTGTGTACTTTCTAGTTTTTCTACCACAATATAATCAATCTCCTCCGGGAGGATTCTTGCATTTTTTAGATAGCCCTTGTCCTTTAACCATGCTTCAAAGTTGCCATAGGATTTCTCCCAAGAAGTATAGATTTCTCTTCTGTCCTTGTCCATCTCTCCTTTTCGGTATTTTTTCATTTTATCATCGGAGATCAAAAGACGGATGCTTGCCCATGCTGTTCTGTGGTCTGTCATCTGCTCATAGGTCTCAGCTTCAATATCCTGTTTTAATATATGGAGGGCTTCTTTAATCTCCTCTGGATTTAGGATAACAGCTTCCTTCGTGTCTTGTCGATCCAGGGACGGTTGAATGGTCATTTTTTCAACATCCGAAGCGGCTACCCTTAAAGCATCATAATAGAACTTTTTATATTCTTTGGATTCATAAATGGGTTTTAAATATTGGGTGTAACAATCATCATTAATGGAATAACCCCGGGTTATCTGGCTGCCATCCCTTAGGTGATAAACTAAAACCCTTTCTCTGGTTGATTTTTTATTACCATATTTGTTTTGCAATTTATCCTTTATCAGTTGCTGATGCAGGAGATATATATTTTTTATATTTGCCCTATCCACATATAATTTTTGCCCATTCTCAAATTCATAGAAGCCATTGCCAAAACTTATACTTTTAATCTCATTCACCTCGGGAAGCCGCCTCTCATAGCCCATCAGATCAAAATGCAGGCCCAAGAATATTACTATGATCACACCAGCATAAATACCATAGTCCTTGATATTCTTGAAAACAAAAAAGGTTTTTTTCAGTACCATCTCTGCAACGTAATAACCAATCAGCGAACCAAAAACATAGCCAAATATAATCCAGTTTATGTTGTGCTGGGTATGATAAAAATAAGAACCTGCCACTAACATGGTACATAGGGTGACACCAAATTTAAAAACCCAGCGAAAATGCTGAAAGGCAATGGTCTGAGAAGCTGTCTCTAACTTTCTTTTATCATATAAAAATTGAGCTAGAAAATACAAACCAAGGCAAACTATAATGTAGGTGGCTATTTCTCCATTCCCCATCTTATTAGTATCATTGAAGCCATCCAGAAGCCTAACTATCGGGGAAAGCTTCTCCTCATTGATCTGCCAATTGTAAGCAAAACCATACAGGAAAATATTCAGTGAATCCGTTAACAGTACAGTCAGGCCCAGGGGTAAAAATAGGAATATGGTAGCAATAATGCCTTGAACCACTGACATGCCCACCAGCATGCCTACAAAAACGCAAACAAAAAAGATCGCCAATTCTGTCAGGATTATAAAGCCTGCCCATATAGCAATGTCTAAAATGTTAAAATATGCGCCCAAATCTAAGGTCTGATTTAAGATTAATGAAATAAATGCCGTCAGCAAAACCGGTAAAATCAACAATATAAGGCTTGTTAAAATGTGAGTTCTATATAAGACCTTTCTTTTAATGGGTAAACTGTGCATCATATCTGATGAATTTTTCACCTGCATATAACGAAAGATAAAAATACCCATGAAAAGTGAAACGACCAGAACTAATACCCCTTGCATATCTCCGCCATTAAGATAAAATAACTCTTTTATAACGGTGTAATCTGGATCTTCTTGGCCATAGGTCATTAAAATGTGTAACGGTACGACGAAGAACAAGGCGAGGGTATACAAAATGCCGAGCCAACTAAACCTTTTAAGATCATCCATAAAAACGCCTTTATTAAATAATGATGTTTTCAATGGCATAGCCGATCCCTCCCATCTCATAGATAAATATTTCTTCCAGGGTCAAGGGTAAAATATCTAAAATCATTGGATTATGTTTATTAAACTGTTTTGTAAGCTCCTCTTTATTACCACGAATAATAAAAAGCTTCACACTGCCCCGAATCTCTTCATATAAAATTTGGGCATCCTGCAAAATTTGCTCAGGCACATCTTCTTTAAAGGCCACCTGAATTTTATGTACATCAGACTTAAGGTCATCTAGCTCTTTCTCTAAAACCAAGGTGCCCTGGTGCAAAATACCTATGGTGTCACAGAGATCCTCAAGTTCTCTTAAATTATGGGAGGAAATTAAAACGGTCATTTCTCTCTCTGCCACATCTTGAATGATTAGGTTTTTTACTTTCTGCCTCATGACAGGGTCCAGACCATCCAAAGGTTCATCTAAAATCAAATATTCAGGCATGGTAGACAAAGCAAGCCAAAAGGCTACTTGTCTTTGCATCCCCTTAGAGAGTCGATTGATTTTTTTATTAATATCAATACCAAAGGCCTCTTTTAGCTTATTAAAACGTTGCTGGTTCCAGGAAGGATAAATATTACTATAAAACTTTGCCATATCCCTTACGGAGTAGGTAGAAAAAAAATACAATGCATCTGGGATGAAAATAATTTTTGCTTTGATCTCCACATTCTCAAAGACCTCTTGTCCTTCAATACAACAGGTCCCCTGATCTCCCTGATAAACGCCCACCATGGTTTTGAGGAGAGTGGTTTTCCCTGCCCCATTGGACCCCACTAAACCATAAACAGAACCTTTATTTACCTTGATGTTAACATTTTTTAACGCTGCCAAATCCTCAAAGGATTTACTTAAATCTTTTATTTCGATCACTTCATTCTCCCCTCCTAACGGTACTCTCGACCTGTGAAATTATAGCCATAATTTCTTCATGCTTCATCCCCAGATACATGGCCTCCGATAGAATTTTTATCAAATCTTCCTTTAATTTTGCTAGTTTCTCGTTATTTTTCTGGTGGTCAATCCTGGCTACAAAGCTTCCTTTGCCTGGTAGGGAGTAAATATATCCCTGCCTTTCTAGCTCTCTATAGGCCTTTTGAATGGTGTTGGGGTTGATGGTTAATTGTTGAGACAGGATGCGTACAGAAGGCAGTTGCTCATCTGTTTTTAAAACTTCATTGATAATTGATTCCTTAATTTTTTCTACCAACTGTTCGTAAATGGGTAATCGACTTCTTAAATCTAAATCAAACATCGGCTCCCCCCTTCCGTTACATCTGTATTATCTATATTACTAGTATTAGTACGGTTACATTATAGATCTCCGTTTTGGATTTGTAAAGACTTAGAGCAAATGAAATTTGTTTAGGGTTTTCAGACTAAATATAAGAGACCCTGAATAGGGTTCCACCCTACGGCTTGTCCTCTTGCCTGCTGCACCCTTTAATCTTAGCATTTTTAGCAAAACAGATATTAGGTTAATTTCTTTATGCAATATCACTCCAAGTATATTGACGCCGCAAATCTTCCGTGTTAAAATAATATTTTTTTAAATTTAACTGTTTATATGATATACTTAATAAGTTATCCTAAATAGGAGGTGGACTTAATGTTTCAAATTGGCGATAAAGTTTTTTATCCTATGCACGGGGCCGGTGTTATTGAAGCAATTGAAGAAAAGGAGATACTTGGGAATAAACAACTTTATTATGTAATGCAGATCAGAAACATGCAAGTAATGTTTCCTATGAAGTCTGACATACCACTTAGACCTGTTGTGGATTTAGATATATTAGACGTCTTATTTACGACTTTTAATGAAGAGGCACTAGATCTAACCCTCAAGCCAAACCAAAGATACCGTAGTAATATGAATAAAATGAAAAGCGGGGATATTTACCAAGGGGTTCAGGTCATCCGTGACCTAATACTCATGAGTAAAAAAAGGACTCTTGCCACCGGGGATAAAGCAATGTTAGATAATGCGCTACAAATCTTAATTAGTGAACTTGTATTAGTAAAAGGAATTACTGAAGAGCAAGCCGTTGATTTAGTAAACGGGGTTATTAATCATTAGGTAGGTACCGCTGGAAATAAAACTCTATATTTTAAAAACAAAAAACTGCCTCTAACAAATGTTAAGGGCAGTTTTTTTATCAATTATAGCTTTACAATATTCTCTGCTTGGGGTCCACGATTACCCTCAACAACATCAAACTCAACACGTTGGCCTTCTTCCAGTGTCTTGTAACCATCACCAGTTATGGCACTGAAGTGGGCGAACACATCCTTGCCACCTTCCACTTCGATAAAGCCAAAACCTTTCTCCGCATTAAACCATTTTACTGTACCTTGCATAGAATTACCTCCAAAAATTAATTTAATATGCTCTTTTTTATTTTTCCAAGAAATAAAAAAATCACACATTGTAAAAGGTTCCATTGCACAAATAATAACCCTTTACAATGTGTAATTTAGGTTTAATTTATGACAACTCACTATACCACATATTATATTACAATGCAAGTTATTACCAAATAATAGGGTCAGACTTAATTATCGAGAATAAATTAAGCCTGACCCCTACTCCACTTACCCTAGGGTATTTAGTGATATCGTTATTTTAAATAAATCACCATCCACCTCAATATCCAGGTTGCCCTGGTGTAGATCTACAATGGATTTTGCAATGGCCAAGCCAAGCCCCGATCCTTCTGTATGCCGGGAGGTATCACCACGTTTAAAACGTTCGAAAAGCTCATCGATATTTTCACCCAGTTCATACTTGGCAATGTTTTTAAATACAATTGTTGCTTTATTGGGCAAAGCCTTTATCGAAATATAGACTCTGGTATTTTCCAGAGAATATTTCAAACTATTGCCAATGAGGTTATCAAATACACGCCACATTTTTTGCCCATCCACAATGGCATAAACAGGCTTGTCAGGCTTGGTAACCCGAAATTGTAAGGTGGATTCACTTATTGCCTCATTATGTTCGGCAAGTGCTTGCTCTAAGAGCTGAACAAGATCCACTTTTTCCTTTACTAACTCAATGCTGCCGCTGGCCATTTTGGAGGCTTCAAAGAGGTCATCGATAAGTATCTTTAATCTTTGGGACTTACGGTCAATAATTTCAATATAAGCCTCACGATCTTCCTATGGGATATCCGGTGTCTTCAGTAGTTTTGTATAGGTAATAATGGATGTAAGGGGTGTGCGCAGATCATGGCTAACATTGGTAATCAGCTCTGTTTTTAATCGTTCACTTTTAGCCTGTTCCCTTTGGGAGGTTTTAACGCCATGCTTTAGGCTGTTGATATTGGCGGCTAAAGTTGCCAATGTGGATTTGCCTATTATAGGTACGTCTGGACCCATTTCTCCTTGTGCCAATTCACTGGTATTTTGTACAATCCGATTAAAATAACCGCTGCACTTAAAAATGATCACCAACAGGGGAATCCCCACAACCATGAATAGGGGGCCATAAAAAAGGATAACCTCGGGCACCACAACCACAACGGCAGCACCGAAACCAAAGCCAAATACCACAATTAGAAGAAGTACTACCTGGGTGCCCACACTGCGATTTAGAAATGCTTCCTTTATCCCCTGGAATAACTCTACAATTTTGTATTCAATGGGTGTTAGTCTTACAACTTCTCCATTTACGGTGACTTCTTTGGCGGACTGGTCTAAGGTAAGACCCTTAAGATCAATGACCTTATTGATCCCTTCATAGGTACCCAATGTAACGTATCTTCTCAACTGCGATTTAACCCGGGCAATTAGTTCCAATGGATTAAAGGGCTTTGTGACATAATCATCGGCGCCCACTTGAAGTCCTAAAATTTTATCCATATCTTCGCTTTTGGCACTGAGCATAATAATGAATATTTTGTTTTTCCCATATCTTAAAGGTTGTGGCAATACCATCAAGCCGCGGCATCATAATATCCAAAATTATGAGGTGAATGGTATGTTCATTTAATTTTTCAATGGCTTCAATGCCGTCCTTTGCTTTGATAACCGTAATACCTTCATTCTTTAGGTATATTTCAATGGCATCTCTGATTTCTTTATCATCATCAACAACCAATACAAAATAATTCATTTGCACTCTCCTTTCCTCAATATATTATTATTTTTCTTGTCACTAGCCAAATTATAAAATGAAATTCTTAATATCTGGGCAGTATAAAACTTAAGACTTTCTTGATTTAACAATTTTTTTAAGAAGGGTCCCCCTCAGAAGAACAATAAAAAGCTAGAAGAAACACAAAATGCACCCCATAGATTAGACTTTTTAAGTGTCTATTCTATAGGGTACATTTTAATTAACTTCTAGCTTTTGCATCAAAGTAACCTCTTGAAGACTTGAGAAAACCGTTATATACCCAAAATTTCTTTAAGATCATCCTCGGAGAGGCTAGCCATTGCCGTTTCCCCGGGCCGGATAACTTGTTCAATTAGTTCTTTTTTCTGTTGCTGCATCTCATATATTTTTTCCTCAATGGTTCCTTTAGTAATAAGCTTTATCACCTGAACACAATTCTTTTGTCCCATGCGGTGGGCTCGTCCAGCTGCCTGCTCTTCAATGGCAGGATTCCACCACAGATCATATAAAATGACTGTATCGGCACCTGTTAAATTCAGTCCGGTTCCGCCGGCTTTTAAAGAGATAAGAAAAAGATCCTTCTCCCCATTATTAAAACGTTGCGTCATTTCTACACGATCCTTGGCAGGGGTCTGTCCATCAAGGTAAAAATAGCTCTTGTTCAGCCGGTCTAGTTCTTCACAAATAATACCAAGCATGCTGGCAAATTGAGAGAATACTAGGAGCCTTCGTTTGTTTTCTAAGGTGTTTTCAATTATTTCCATAAGCTGCTCTAGTTTGCCTGATTGGCCGCTATAGTTTTCCAGGAAGAGCGAAGGATGACAACATAATTGTCTTAGGCGTGTTAATCCTGCTAAAATCTTAATACGGCTTTTTTCAAATCCTTCTATTTGTAAGGCATCTTTAGTTTCTTGTCTTATTTTTTCTAAATAAGCTAGATACAGTTCCTTCTGTCCTTTGGTTAATTCCGATTGATGAACGGTTTCAATTTTTTCCGGCAGCTCTCTCAATACATCTTGTTTTACCCGCCTTAATATAAAGGGGCGTACCATCCGGGCAATGCGGTCCCGGGTAAGTTTGCTAAAGGCACGTTGACTTTGAAAAAAACCAGGCTGTATGGCGTCAAAGAGAGACCAAAGTTCGTCTAGGGAATTTTCAATCGGTGTTCCACTCAAGGCAAATCGTTTGGCTGCCTGGAGCCGTTTCACTGCTTTGGCTGTTTTAGTCAAATGGTTCTTAATGGACTGGGCTTCATCTAAAATAAGGGAGTCAAATTCTTTCTCTGCGTATACATCCTGGTCCTGTCGCAGTAGCGGGTAAGAGGTGACGAAGACATCTGGTTTACATTCACGCAGTAGTCTGTCCCGCTCCTCCGGCGGGCCGTAAACCACCACAACATCTAAGTGGGGTGCAAATTTTTCAAACTCACTTTTCCAGTTGTAAACCAGGGAAGCCGGAGAAACAACCAGTGAAGTCCTTCTCTTCTTTTCATCTTGATTTTTTTCGGAAAGAAGATAGGCAATGGCTTGCAGGGTCTTGCCCAGCCCCATGTCATCGGCCAAGATGCCGCCCAGCTGATAATGGGCCATGGTTTTCAGCCACTGAAAGCCAGTTTGTTGATACTCCCGCAATGTTGCATTTAAATCCGCGGGCAATGCAAAATCAATGGCATCGGGATTCTTCAAATCTTGGATCAGGCGGCGAAATTTCTTGCCTAGCTTGATTGAACTTTGATTTACGCCGTTCATGATACTTTCAACTTGTAAACCACGATAAACAGGGAGCTGGAATACGTCCCTCTTAAATTGCCCCTTGTGGAGGTGTAATTCCTCAAACAAATGATTCATCTCTCGAAAGGCTTCATCTTCCAGTGAAACGAAAGCGCCGCTGTTCAATCGGTAATATTTTTTCTTTTCCACCACAGATTGCAAAATATGTGTAACTTCTTGGTGGTCAATTCCCTCCAAGTCAAAGCTAATCTCCAATAAATTGCCCTCTGAATTAATATCAATCTTGGTCATGGACGCATGTTGTTTGGGCATAATCAGAGCTTTGACGGCACTGGTTAAATATAACTCCGCCTGTTCTTGAAGTTTTGGCAGAGAGGTATATAAGAAATCGTAAATCTGATCCTCACCATCCAGGTAACATTCCTTGCCGTTATACCTTAAAGGAGTATTTTCAAAGATTTTCATGATTTCCTGTTCTTTTTCCACCTGCCGCAGGAGGATTATTTCTTTTTCTGTCTTTTCTGTTGCCGCCGATTGAAAGGGATCAATGATAATGTCTCCATAATGGTATTCGATTTTTGCCAATATCCGCTCGTCTTGCCGATCCACAAATACCTTTACGGTTAGGTCCGGGCTGATAATTTGATTGGACACTTGGGCCGCTATTTCCACTCTACCTAGCTTCTTTAATCCAGGTATCACATGGGAGATAAAGGGCTGTATTTGGCTTTGTGCCACCTGTAAAGTGTTTCCATTGGGTTCCTGTAAAAAACGGTAAATATTATCTAACAAAGACTGCTGGGTGGGGGATAATTTATAAACAACATTGTTCTGGACCAGCCAGCCATAGGACTCATAGTAAGAGGTCCGCTCCAATGAAGTCAAATCAATTTGAAAATCCCCGTTGGACCCTTTTTCTAAGTTAAAAGTAAATGGTAGTTTACATTCTTCACTATAGGGCTCAAAAATTAGGCCAGCTTGTTCTTCGAAGGTAACATTTCTACCTTGTAATTTGGCAAAAAGCTTCTCCGCCAACATTGGCGGAATAACTAGCAACCGCTCCCCCTCTATTTTTGAATGATAATAACTCTGTTGCTTGTGGTAAAATTCTTCCTGTTTGTTAATCTCCTGTAGGATTCGAATAATTTCTTGGTCCTCTTCTAAAAAGGTATGTTCCGTAGGTTGATAGGTAAATTTTTTCGTAAAATAGTAGTTATCTTGTTTTTCAATACACTGCAAAAATTCGCGAAGGTTTTTGACAATGTAGGGCCGCTTTTCTCCTACTTTTAACTCTATCTTGAGTAGCTTGTTCCGGGAAGGCAGCCCGTAGAAATACTCTTTAATAATATATTCAACTGTTAATACTTGTTTATGGTGGTTCTGCTTATCCTTTTCCGTCAGGTTGAGTCCATTCACAAAGGAATCAATCAGTTGTCCCGCTTTGTAATATTTGCGTGAAGCCCCTTTGTTCTTTTCTGGTTCTGCAATATTCCGGGGTGCTTTCCCCATGTCTTCTCGTTGTAGTTGCTCAATTTCCAGCAAAACTGCAATAATGTGTTTACAGGTCCAATAGGTTTCATAAGCTGGGCAGTCGCAGGTGGCATCTATGTCATGATCCGTCAAACGAATAACTACCTGATATTCCTCACTGCCAACCACTTGGGCATAATAACTGTCTTCATCGAAATCCTGAATTAGTTCAAGGACACGCCCCTGTCTAAAATAAGAGACCCCCCGCTGGTAAATAGAAGGGGAGCCGCACCATTTCTGAATATATTTGGTTGATAATAAAATCATGTAAAACACCTCAAAATTTTGGACATTGAAATAGCCATTACTACTACTTTATCATTAACCAGCAGTTTTCTAAAAGGTAATTGTTTCTTTGAGGGTCCCTTACAACCTTGTGCTTTTAAAGTAGTCGGTAATATTCAAGGTGGCAAAGTAATCTGCCGGTGTTTCTGCCCTACGGATCAACTGGGTGCTGCCGTCCTCTTTCAATAAAATCTCTGCCGAGCGCAGTTTTCCATTATAGTTATAACCCATGGCAAAGCCGTGGGCACCTGTGTCGTGTATGACAAGCAAATCACCGATGTCAATTTTCGGTAACATCCGGTCAATGGCAAATTTATCATTGTTTTCGCAAAGTCCCCCGGTGATATCATACTTATGGTCACAGGGCTGATTTTCCTTACCCATGACGGTAATATGGTGATAGGAACCGTACATGGCTGGACGCATCAGGTTGGCAGCACAGGCGTCTAGCCCGATATAATCCTTGTGGATGTGTTTCTCATGCAGGGCCGTTGCAACAAGGCATCCGTAGGGCCCCAACATAAATCTACCCAGTTCTGTGTAGATGGCCACATCATCCATACCCGCTGGTAACAGGACTTCTGCATAGGCCTGTTTAACACCTTCACCAATGGCCATAATATCGGCTGGTTGTTGCTCAGGCTGGTAGGGTATCCCCACACCACCGGAAAGATTAATAAAGGAAATGTGTGCACCGGTTTCGTCATTCAACTCGACAGCTGTTTTAAAAAGAATCTTGGCCAACTCGGGATAATATTCATTTGTGGTAGTATTGCTGGCCAAAAAGGCGTGCAAACCAAAATGCTTCACACCGTATAATTGTAGTTTTTTAATGGCCTCGGTTAGTTGACTGCGAGTCAGGCCATATTTGGCCTCACCGGGTTTATCCATAATGGCGTTGCTGATTTTAAAATCACCACCGGGATTATACCGCAGGCTGATGGTTTCAGGCATTTCCGCAATCTGCTTAAAAAAGTCGATGTGGGTTATATCATCAAAATTTATAATAGCTTGAAGTTTGTTGGCACAGATAAAATCTTCGGCTGGTGTGACATTGGAGGAAAACATAATTTCCTCTCCAGCAAATCCTACGGCCTCTGCCAGCATTAATTCTGTCAGAGAGGAACAATCCGCACCGCAACCCTCTTCCTTTAAAATATTAAGGATAGCGGGATTGGGTGTTGCCTTTACCGCGAAATATTCCTTAAACCCTTTGTTCCATTGGAAGGCCTTTTTTAATCTACGGGCATTTTCTCGGATACCCCTTTCATCATACAGGTGAAAGGGCGTAGGGTATTGTTCTGTAATCTCTTTTAATTGTTCTAAATTGACAAAGGGTTTTTTCATTTTTCATTACTTCCTTTCATGATATCAATAAGCCTTATTTCGTTCTTTATAGAGTCCTTTAATAGTTCCACCAGGTTTTCCTTTTTTGAAAATAGGCAGGTTGAGTTTTCGCCGTCCGCAATATCACCGGTTAAAACATTTGCAGAATCGGCAATCAGTCTTATTTGATGTTGGGGCTTTTCCGCATGATATACTATTGCACCGGCCAGTTCAAAGGGTTGATTGGTAATGATGACAATTTTAAGTCCCCGGGCTATACCATCCTTTAATTCTGCCAGAATAACGTTGCATGTTTTCTCAGCTACTGAAAGATATACCCGTTGTTTGGCTTCAAGGATCATATTTCTCATTTTATCTAAAATATGTTTCTCTCCCTTGACAGTAATATATCCTTCGCTTTCTTCTCTTTTGTCGGGCATACTTTTTATTAAATCCTGCTTAGTTTGCTGCAATTGTCGAATTTTGTTTTCGCAAAATTCTTCAATTGGCACAGGCGTATAACGTGTTGCTGTTCCTTCAATTACATAGGCTGCACCCTTTTCCACCAACCCGGCCAGGGATGTATAGGTATTGGAACGTGAAATACCAGTTAACTTAGCAACCTCATAACCCGTTAATTCACCTTCTACGGAAAGGGTTGTATAAATCGTTGCTTCCTGTCTTGTTAAATTAAAATGCATAAGTAATTCATTTATATCCATGCTGTCACCACACTATCTAGTAACTATATCTTTTTTAAAATAATTATCATTTACCAAAACCCTTACTAATTCTTAACTAAAAGAAAAACTTGTCCCACTCTTCTGTAATACCCTTTTTCATTTTTTAGTGTTCCTGATTACGAATACTATAATGTGTCTCCTGTATTTTGTCAACCTAAATAATAGTCAGCATGATAAAAAAACAGAAGCCTGGGAAATTACCCGGCCTCTGTGAAACAACGGTTTCGATAGTCTTTAAAACCTTCATTTATTCATATATGGTTACTTTTATCTTGCATAATATTTTATAAACCCTAGGTAAATCAACTCAGATTCTCAGGTCTTTTTCAAAGATTGCTATATCAATTAAGACCAAAGTTCATTAAAGAAGCCATAAGCTTGGCTATTTCTGTATTCTCTTTGAAACCACCGAACTTTTCTGCCCCTTCACCTTGCTTACATTAGTCCCTATGGCATGGCAGCTGACTTTTTATCTCAAAATAAAGCAGTACTGTTGGAAAAACCCTTTACTTTTTTTTACCATGACGCGGAAGCTTTAATAAAGCTGGCTGAAAATAATCATACCCTTTTAATGGCCGGTCATTTAATGGAGTATCACCCGGTAGTTCTAAAACTGGCAGCCCTAATGGGCAAGGGGCAAATGGTTCCGTTACGATATATGTTGTTGGAATGCACAAACCTAGGAAAATATTGAATGTATAAAAAACAACTCACCTCCTAGAACCGGAACTGCAGATATCCTGTGGGTAACAAAGGGCATGGGCCTGGTTGAACACTCACTCCTAAACAACGGAGTAAGGCTTGCCTGGGATTGAAGGTGATATAGATGTTAACTGTCAAGGAATATGAGCAGGGGTGCCAAAAGGAATGGGGTGATTTTGTGAATATCCTCTTTATTGAAATAGATCCTCAGTATTTACTGGGCTTACCACCGGCCTTTGAAGAGCACGGCTGTGAAGTTAAGATATTAAATGATATTATTGAAGAAGAATTGGAACAACTGTTAAGCAAGTTCCGACCAGACCTTTTAGTCACTGCGGTATAATCGATTTTTACTGGCATTACCTGCGTCTCAACTTAGCATCACCTACCTGTTGGATTACCCGAATAAAGATATTCCTACCCAGTTAGCTCACTATTCACTAAGTCATTCTACAGATTTTGCTACAGAACTGGCGCCAGCAAGGTCATATATCATTAAAAGCGAGTATGAAACGGTTTCTGGATTAATCGGTGAAAATATACAGGCTATTTTTGTCGCTTCCTCAAAGGAACTTGATTTTTATAGCCAGCATAAAGCTGACATTGCAAAGAAAACCGGCGCCAAAGTGTTTACGAACGAGCCAGATATATTAAAGATATGCAGTGATAAATGGCTTACGGTAAACTTTTTAAAAGAGCATGGCTTTAATTATCCTCTTACCCTACGCTATCCGGAAGATCAGGATCAAATCGAAATTCTAGGGGAAAAATTAAGCAAACTACAATATTAAAATGCAGTTTAATCAGGCAGTATAGAGATTACCTTGTCCCCTCTGAGAAAATTGTTTTACTACAGAAGAAAAAGCAAATAGAGGCCAACCAGTTAACAGGTAACTAAGGGTTTAAATCTTTATCAGGTACGGATGTTAAGATTAATTTTTTAACTGTAAGTGGCAAGCTAAAGCCCCTTCAAAGATATTCTCGGAAGGGGCTTTTAACTGGAAACTATAAGCTTTTCATTAAGCGTATATTAATTTCCTCAAGAAACTGCCTGGTATTGACTACCCTTTTGTCTCCTTCGACAAGAAGGGCCAGGTCCTTGGTCATGATTCCTTGCTCAATTGTCTCTATGGACGCTTTTTCCAGTTTATTGGTGAATTCCACCAAGGCATCAAGCTGGTCCAGCTCACCCCTTTTTCTTAAAGCACCTGTCCAGGCAAATAAAGTTGCCACCGGGTTGGTTGAGGTTTCCTCTCCCTTGAGATGTTGATAATAATGTCTTGTTACTGTTCCATGGGCCGCTTCATATTCATAATGTCCTTCGGGTGAAACTAAAACCGATGTCATCATGGCTAAACTACCAAAAGCAGTGGCTACCATATCTGACATTACATCCCCATCGTAGTTTTTACAGGCCCAGATAAAACCACCTGAGCTGCGGATTACTCTGGCCACAGCATCATCAATCAAGGTGTAAAAATACTCAATCCCCGCAGCGGTAAACTTTTCTTTGTATTCCCGGTCATATACCTCTTGGAAAATATCTTTAAAGGTATGGTCATATTTTTTAGAAATTGTGTCTTTAGTAGAAAACCATAGGTCTTGTTTTTGATCCAGGGCGTAATTAAAGCATGCTCTGGCAAAACTCTCAATGGAGCGGTCCAAGTTGTGCATACCCAACAGGATACCTGGGCCAGCAAAATTATGGATTACTTCCTTCATTGCCTGACCATCTTCCCCGGTAAAAACTAATTCCGCTTTTCCTTTGGTCTTAACTTTTAATTCCACATCTTTATAGACGTCGCCGTAGGCATGTCTGGCAATGGTAATGGGTTTTTCCCATGTTCTGACAAAGGGTTTAACATTCTTTACAATAATTGGTGCCCGAAAAACCGTTCCATCTAAAATGGCTCTTATGGTGCCGTTCGGGCTTTTCCACATTTGTTTTAAGTTGTATTCCTCTACCCGTTGGGCATTGGGGGTGATGGTGGCACACTTCACTGCAACACCATATTTTTTAGTGGCCTCGGCAGCTTCCACAGTGATCTTATCCTCTGACTCATCCCGTTTTTTGAGACCCAAGTCATAATACACAGTTTGTAAATCTATGTAAGGCAGTAAGAGAATATCCTTAATCTGCTGCCATATCACTCTGGTCATCTCATCGCCATCCATCTCCACCAAAGGAACCTTCATTTGAATTTTGTCCGCCATTGATTTCATCCCTTCTGACCTTTTTGAAATATTAAGGTATTATACAACATCTAAAACCAGAAATGAACCTCTCCGGCGTATGCATGCAAAATACATAACCCGAAATAAAAAATCTATCCCAATTCTTTTTCGGTTATCAAAAGTTCTACTAAACGTATGTTTGTCAATCCTGCTTTTTTTCCGCTATCAACCAATACATTAATATTTTCATGGGAAAGGGTATTGAATACACTGGCTTTTTCAAGGGGAACGCAAACAGGAGCCTCGGAATTGCTATTCTTGAGGTAACCCTGATCTGATTTAACCACAAATAATCTCACTTAATTATCAGCCCCTTCAGCTTCTTTTAAAGAAAACTTGGCTTCCGCTATACCCTATAATTAGCCCTCTAATCCTGCTGTTGCTAACACCATCTTTAATTTTGCAAGTCCCTTTTGGGTTTCTCTGTTTTGCTCTTTAACCCAATCTTTCAGTTTGTTAAGCGCAGACCCCGAAGCAATAATTTCTTTAGCATAAATGCATCCTTCTCTTATGCTGCTGCTTAATCCCATCATATAAAAAATTAACGCAGCATTAAGACAAACAATATCCTGCCTTGCTTCATCATCTTTTTTGCTTAAAAGAGTGACCAGCCTTACAGCTTCCTTCTTTCTCTCCCCCAACGGCTGCAGCTTGTGTTTTTGGGTTCTTTGAATTCCCATATCCTCGGGAGAAAAAGAGTACTTAACAATTTTGCCATCTTCTTTTAGCTCCGCAATTACCGTTTCGCCAAGCGTAGAGGCTTCGTCCATACCATACTTCCCGGTTTCATCCATCCCATGCACAACAAGAGCCTTTTTATAGCCAATTTCCCGCATAACTTTGGCAACAGGTTCTACCAGTTCCGCTGAATACACACCCCGTACCCCATATTGCGGAAGAGCAGGATTGGCAAGGGAAGCAGCAATATTTAAAACTGTCCCAAAAGAAATTTTTGATAAAATCCTACCCAAGGCCTGAGGATGCACCTTTGGACTCATTCCATTAAAAATTCCTATTCCTGCTTGTTCAATACTTTGTTTTACAACTGTAGTATCGCATTCAACATCTACACCCAGTTCTTCCAGAATATCTATCGTCCCGCACACAGAGGTAATGGCTCTAGCGCCGTGTTTGGCCATTTTAACTCCCGCCGCCGCCGCAATAATAGAAGCAGCAGTGCTAATATTAAAAGTTTTTATTGTATCCATACCCGTCCCACAGTTATCTACCAAGGGGGATGAAATATAGGGATTTACTTTCACTGTATCTAGCTCATAAATCGCCTCCCAAATTCCTGCTATTTCAGCAGCTGTTTCCCCCTTTGCTGTTAATGCCGCCAGAAATGCTCCTTGCTGCATTTCCGTTTGCGTATTGTTTAACACTTCAGAAAACTTTTCTTTCGCAGTGGCACGGTCCATATTTTCCTTCTGAAGCAATCTGGTGATGAGACCACCAAATTCTTTTTGCTTTTCAATACTCATCATTCATTTCTCCTTATCTAATTTAACATTTAACAACAATTTTAAGTTCTGCCAGTTTCTCCACCATTCTAAGTCCCTCTTTTATATCTTCTAACGGAATAATTTTTGTAATGAGATTATCCACCTCCAGCATCCCGGAAGATAATAATAACAATGCTTTTTTATTGTGTTCCGAAGAACACCCATAGGCTCCAAAAAGTCGGATTTCCTTGTAGTGAAAATTATTCAATTCACCGACAGAAACGGCATGCTCCCCTACAAGACCACTGAAAAAGCCAAATTTTCCCCTTTTACGAAGAATAGACAATCCCTGCCGGAAGGCTGCAATATCTGGACAGCAAGGTATAACGGCCTCTGCTCCAGTTCCATCGGTAAGCTCACGGACTACTTTGACAGGATCTTGCTCCAAGGGGTTAAACAAATGGCAAAATGCAAAGCCGGCAGCCTGGTGGAGTCTTTTTTTATTAACATCAAAAATTGCAATATTTTTTGCACCGCGCAGCTTGGCCAGTTTTGCATTCAAAATCCCCACTGGCCCGGCTCCAAAAATAATAATAGTATCTCCTGAGCCAATGTCCATAGACTCCTGAATGTTAATACAGCATGCCAAAGGCTCTGTCAAAGCAGCAAGTTCTATAGGAAAGTGATCCGGTAGTTTGTTAAGCACCTTTGCCTTGACTCCTTTGGAAGGAATCAGCACGTATTCAGCAAAGCCGCCGTCATAGTGAAAGCCCATTATCTCAATATTTGGGCAAAGATGATTTAATCCTGTAAGACAATTTGGGCATACACCGCAGGGCAAACCAGGAGAAACCTGAACTCTTTCCCCACAATGTACTTCTGTGACCCCTGCTCCAATTTCTACAACTGTTCCGGCTATTTCATGCCCCAAAATTCTTGGTAAATGCAAATCTCGATGGCCTAGACGGTATGATTTCATATCTGTTCTGCAAATACCACAGGCAGCAACCTTTACCAGTACTTCCCCTGCTTTGCAGCGGGGTATTTCTATTGTTTTAAGCACCAAATTATTTGCCTGCTCCAATAAAAATGCTTTCACCTCTTGCACTCCTTTCAATTTATTGCCAAAAAAAAATAAAGTCCACACCAATAATTGGTATGGACTTTCCACATCCTTACTTAGCTTGCCTTAATTTTAAGGCAACATTGATAATTTCAGGCAGGTCTCCTGACTCAGGATCATTACCCTATGCTCCCTTCCCCTTCTTCAGAGTGGATCAATGCATGGATTCCCCATTCACAGTGGCGGGCCCGTTCGAGATTTCCACTCGATTCCCTATTCTCCCATTACAGGCACCTGAAACCAACACTATTTAATTAATATTTATTATATTTATCCTTTTTTACCATGTCAATATCTTCCAAAAGACATGATATATTCTATGTCATTACTATCTTTATTTAATTGCTCAGTTACCGTATTAACTAAGTGAGTTAACGCTTTCATTACGCCGGTATTTCTAGCAACTACGTAATCTATGGGTGCTGAACCACTCTCATCCAGATGCTTCTGTCCTACCGACGTCACTGGTTTCTTTATATTCTTGCAGCCTGATTCTGCTAAAACCAACACCGTCATGGTGGCGTTTAGCAATTGGTTTGTATCCTTGACATGAAAAAACTCTCCATGGGTAAAAAAAACTGCTGTAGGTGCTATTTCTTGAAAGGGTTCGGTTTCTATCCTACTTAAATCCTGCAGAAAACCCCTTCTACATTCACAGGAATAGATAAAAACACTTTCAACAGGTTACCGCCTGGAATCCCTTTTAACATCTGGTCGGAATCAAACGAAACTCCCGTAGCAAATAAAATTAATAGCTTGGACTTGTCGCTGCCTAGCGTAGAGGCAACCTCTCGGCCTAAATTAAATTCATCCTGGTCTTCTTTATAAAAAATACCCGTTTTGACAGTGGTATTTCGAAAAACTGTAAAAGATAGAACAATCTTAAGCCCAGTTACCTGTCCATTCATGATCTCGCCAGAAGTAGTAGTACCAATAATCTTTGCATGAGGGACTAGCGTGGCAATCTCTGCTGACAATCTCGCAATTACATCCTGTTTATATAGGCCACTAAATATCTGTACTAAAATATCTGATCTTTCCGAATCAAACAATAAGCCGTGGTTACTTTCTACAAATTCTGATAAGTGAACATAATCCTCATAGTATGTATTGATTGACTCCACGTTTTGTACCCCCCTATATGCAAAAGAACAACGTTAAATATTCTGGCTGAGTCTCTTAAAATAGTAAACCCTGTCCAGAACAAAAGGGGCTCTACCTATGAAAAATACCATAAGGCAAAACCCTATCCAGTTTAATTCGGTAACCAGAAATTATAACCTTATGGCCTTAGACTTATGGTTTTGTATCCTAAAACTACTATATTAATCAATTTAATGAAGCTATTGTTTTTCTACTTTCTTCGCATACATATATTCTTTTTCTTTGGATAATAACATTATATTGAATTAAATACAATAAATATAGGTGTCTCCTCTGCCCCCGCTTTCCTCTCTATATATACATAATATTCAGTAATTTAATACTATATCAATTATGCCAAATGAGGCCCCTCTTTTTCGCTTCTCTGCTTGTCACGTCACCTACACTATTTCCGAAAAACAGGCGTAAAAAGTAATAAGTAAATCGACAAAGTATGTTACAATATGTCTAATTGGCTAAAATTTATGTTTATAAAAAACGTCAAAAACTATGCTTTCTTCTAGTTACTAATCTTAAAAATAAGGTAGGGTTTTATTTTATATGAGCAAAATAATAAATCAAATTAAAGAAGCATATAAGAAGATTCTCTCTACCAAAGGTTCACCTAAGGAAATAGCTTTAGGTGTAGCCA
This sequence comes from Desulforamulus reducens MI-1, assembly GCF_000016165.1. Taxonomy (GTDB): domain Bacteria; phylum Bacillota; class Desulfotomaculia; order Desulfotomaculales; family Desulfotomaculaceae; genus Desulfotomaculum; species Desulfotomaculum reducens. Next base: position 3,542,220 of record NC_009253.1, read on the forward strand.
TACCAATTGGTATAGAGTTTTTGCCCATACCACTTATTAACATTCCAGTAGCTTTAGCTATCTCAAAAATCTTCCGAGCAAATGTAATCATAACTGGGGTAGTCTCAATTGCAATAAAACCATTTTTCCCTTTATTTGTTTCTTTTAATTTTTTTGTGGCAAAATTACTGTTCTCCCACTTCAAATTACCCAAGAGAATGATGAAAATATTCGGTATATTTGAAGGATATGGTTATAAATACCTTACAGCGAGTTTATTTGACTGTATAATCATGGCCGTAATATCGTATTTTATAATATACAACCTATTAAAAAAGTATCGAAAAAACCAAACAAAAGAATAATTTATTTATAGTTTTAAACACCTTTTTCGGGCAAAAGGCTTGGAAAAGGTGTTCAAAACTATAATTTACCTAAGTTTTGTCTACTTACACCCTTCTTATAGTTTCACAAATAATTGCAGACCAGTCTTTTCCTTTATAAGCATTGTACCCACGCGTGTGAGCATAACCACATATCTTATCATTTCCTATACGATCCTTTTGAAATATATAACCATAAGTTTCTCCTCTTATCGCACGCTGCACCGCTTCAAGGTGATTTAAGTTATCGCTTAGAATACCCTTGCGACTTCCGGCAAGCTATGATATATCCATGTTTATTAATAATAAATATGTCTCCGTTCTGACCAATCCTGGCTGAATCAATAATGTCATAAATGTCAATTAGCTTTTTCAATAGTTCATTCGCAGCTGTAATACGGTCCGATTCTGTTGAATAAAAGCAACTCTTTACTTTATCGAAACTTGCCCAAGCTTGGGCATCACAATTTCGTTCAAATAGGTTTCTATCAATCTTGTCAATGGTATCATAAGCCACTACACTAAATCCTCTGCCAAGCCTCTCCTGCCCTTGCTGCTTCGATAGCAGAGTTTAATGATAATAAATTTGTACGAGCAGCAATTTCTCGAATAGAATGGATAATCTGGTCCATTTCATTACTGGCACTTTTAAGTTCACCAATTAAGATAGATGCATCAATAGCTAGATTATTTTCTCTCAAAATACATTCACCCCACATAAAAATAATAGCCTACCCCAAATCGGGGTAGGCATCATTGCCAAACTTATTTAATTTATATCATTATATAATAAGTACAACATTTTTCAACTTTTTTAAGTTATGTAAGTATGCTTTTCATCGCTATTATAAATCCCGACAATTGTTGTAACTGTATATAAAAGGTGATTTCCTTTCCCATATTCACTTTCTCAAACGAAATGAGGGACTCAGCCATTATCTGCGCTGTCACACAGATGTTTTCTTCTGTAGGCTTTGGGGGTCATATTCATTTGCTGTACGAATACACGATTAAAATAGGAGGGATCGGTAAAACCACATTCACTGGAAATGCGATAGGCGGGATAGTTGGTTGTTTCCAATAATTTACAGGCATGCTCAATCTTTAATTTATTTACATAATCTATATATGAGACCCCTACTTCTTTTTTAAAGATGCGGCTGAAATATTGGGGATTCAAAAATACATAGGATGAGACCAATTGCAGGGGTAATTTTTGCTTAAAGTTATCGTGAATATATTTTATTGCTTTTTCAATAAAATATATCTGGTCGGTTTTTGGTTCCATAATTTCTTCGTCAATTTCTTCGTTGTCATGTATCTTGCATGTAGTTACAGTATTTAACAAATCATGAAATACCTGTTTGAAAATGGACGGTTTGATGGGTTTCAGCAAGTATTCCTGGACTCGGAGGCGAATTGCTGTTTGCGCATAGGAAAAGTCTGAATAGGCCGATAGAATCAAAACACATGCCTGGGGGAGGAATTTCCTTATCTCCTGCAGAGCCTGTAAGCCGTCCTTTTCAGGAATAAGTATATCCATCACTATGATGTCTGGCCGATACTGTTTGGCTAGTTTGACAGCCTGAATACCACTTTGACAAGTGATTATTTTATCTTTAGCGAGGAGTTCTTCGGCCACAATCGATTTAAGAAATTCCAATTCGAGTATTTCATCTTCCACTATTAAAACTACACTCATCACTATCGCCTCGCATTGGGTTTGGTGGGAATCGAGATGGTGACAGTACTTCCACTATAGTCTGATTTTATGATTTTCAACCCGTAACAATCTCCAAAATATCGTTTCAATCGTTTGTCCGTACTGCGAAAACCTATTCCTAGCTTATTTTCCGGTTGTTGCAAACTTTGTAAGACTTCTTTGGGAAAACCATTTCCATTATCCATAACAAAAATATTTATGTCATTTTTATATTTTTCTGCATAAATTTTTATCCTGCCTCCGTCCCTTTTAGGGGAAATGCCATGGATAAGAGCATTCTCAACAATAGGTTGTATAATCATATTGGGTATTCTATGGTGCTTAATATCATCTGCAATATTTATGTCATATTCCAGACGATTTTTAAATCTAACTTTCTGAATATAAAGGTATTTCTCTATATTATCCATCTCGTTTCCGATAGTGTGCAACTCGTCGTCTTGCTTTAAGTTATATCGCAATAAATCGGAAAGACAGTAAATGAGTTCTTCCGTTGTATGGGATTTTTCAAAATAGGCAATGCGTGCTATGGAGTTCAAGGTATTAAACAGGAAATGGGGGTTAACTACCAAAGACATATTTTTAGCTTCTAAGTCAAGAATCTTTTTTTCCAGCATTTCTTTTTCTATTGACAATCTTGCTATGGCCTTATCGGTATTATTGATGCTTTCAGAAAAGTCATAGGAGATATTTTTGGCAATATGGTTACAAAGTTGTTCATGAATATCAACTTTGTTTGCTTCTATTGTTTTTATCGCTGCAATTGATTTAGCAATAAATTCCGGTTCCAGTTTTTTATCCTTTGCTATTGCCATTATGTCAATCAGATATTTCTGATATTCACTATCCGGTGAATAAACCTGCGCTCCGACGACATACCCAATAGTTTGCTTGTTAACATCCACTGGCAAAAGAATGTTTGTAAGTCCGTACCGACAGGTGAATCGGTCTCCTTTACCTGATTTTAATCTAGAAATATAGTCCGAGCATATACGCTTATCATCTTCTTGGCAAACAAGTTTACAAAAATCGGGAGACGGGTTAAACTCAAGCAGAATATCGCCATTGGTATCGATCAGTTGTAAGGAAATATTGGATAGGGATAAGAATCCGCTATATCGAGAGTATAGATTGGAATTAACTAAATTTTTTAATGTTTTGTTAGTTTTGTTCATGTTTTCTCCAAAAATTCCTTTTCTCTGACTGATTGTATTAATTTCATAAAGTATTTACACAAATGCTGTGAATCCATCAAAAAAGAAGGCATCCGGGGCATGTGGCCAAATTCTTTAAGTTGCTGAGGACTAAAGAAAGAGAGGTCACGATTCAGATGTAACCTATTTTCGCCGATAAAAGTCGAATAAAACAGAATTTTATATTTTAATAATACAATACCCTTATAAAAATGTAAATAGGATAAGCCTTTAGTCCAGCATAACGGGCCATGAGCCGTGTACCATAAGCTAACTACCCCTAAGCAAAACATATACAAAAAGCCCAAGGCCCAAGACTCATGGCACACGGCTTATAAGCTAATGGCTAACAGCTAAAGGCTAACGACTATTTTCCTACTAACAATCACATTAATATAAAGGGGCTGCCTCATTTTTATTGAGGCAGCCCCTTTGTCGTATGGCCTGTTTAGTTGATTCTTATGCTTCTTTCTTGGCGGGGAGTATCATTTCTACGTCGCTGTGTGGACGGGGAATGACATGAACGGAAATTAGTTCGCCAACTCGCTGAGCAGCAGCAGCACCGGCATCGGTGGCTGCTTTTACAGCACCAACATCTCCTCTTACCATAACGGTTACCAGAGCACCACCGACTTTTTCATAACCAATCAGTTGAACATTAGCAGCTTTAACCATGGCATCTGCCGCTTCAATTGATCCTACCAGACCTTTGGTTTCAATTAATCCTAATGCATCAGATCTACTCATTTTTGTTTCCTCCTAAAATTTTATTTTACAATCGTTATTTTTGATGTTGATGTGAGATTCATAGCATTCGCTTCTTCTGTGTCGATATGAAACTCAAGAGCCGAGGTGTTGTTGGCTCTGATGACAACATTCGAGTAAGTTCCTCCCCGAAGTCCATCTACTCGGATGGTTACCGACTCTCCATCCTTTACACCTAAGTTTTTTGCATCTTCAAGGTTCATATGAATATGTCGCTGTGCAATCAAAAGGCCTTTGGAAAGAAGAATACTTCCTTTGGGGCCAATAAGAGTGATTCCCGGAGTTCCTTGCAGGTCTCCAGACAACCTCACCGGCGCAGTTAAGCCAAGTTTGAAACAATCTGCTTGGAGTATTTCTACCTGAGATTCGCTTCGCACTGGCCCAAGGATGCGAACTTTTTCTATAGCACCTTTGGGACCGGCTATGGTCAGGGTTTCCTTACATGCATATTGCATGGGTTGGGACAAATCCTTGATTTTTGTTAACTGGTAGCCCGCACCAAACAGGGTTTCCAAATCTGCTTGGGAAAGATGGATATGACGGTTAGATATTCCCACAGGTATGGAGTTGGCGTCCTTTTTAAAGTCACCCCCTTCTTTGATTGCTTCCAGCAGAAGCGCTGCTAAAGCGTCATATTTTCCCACTTTAGTTTTCACCTCTTTTTTTCAGTAACGCAATGACTTCATTCACAACATTCATAATCTGATCTTCACTGATGTCACTGGAGCTGCAACTCTGTGCCACGCAGGCTGAGGGAGTTGTGTTTTCGGCAAATTCTTTGATTCCATAGGCTACACGTTTTTTATTGATCAAATGCATGGGAGTTACATTATCGGAGGTTGCACTGCCGCCCCAGGTACCGCAACCCAGTGTAAAGGCCGGGGCTAGTCCGGTGCTTGCTCCCACACCGCCCTGGGTGGAAGGTGTGTTAACTAAGATTCTGAATACAGGCTTTGAAGCAAATTTCATAGCCATTTCAGGGTTTTCCGTATGAATGGAAAGGCTGTGACCCACACCACCATTTTTCAATAATTTGATGCATACATCACATGCTTCTTCCCAATCTTTTACGGTATAAAAGGCTAGCACAGTAGTTAACTTTTCGAAAGACAGGGGATAGTCTTTACCCACGCCCTTTTGTTCACCCAACAAAACCTTGGTTCCCGGGGGAATGGTTATGCCAGCACTTTCTGCTATAACTGCTGCGGATCTGCCTACAAATTTGGCATTCATGGCATGTCCACGGACAAACAGATTTTTAGCAACTTTGTCTGTTTCCGCAGGGGTCATGAAATAGCCACCCTGTCGTCTGAACTCTTCTATAACTTGATCACGCATACATTCTTCAACAATAACTGCTTGCTCGGATGCACATATGGTTCCGTTGTCAAAGGTTTTACTGGTAATAATATTTTTTACTGCTTTTTGTACATTGGCAGTTCTTTCTATATAGGCCGGAACGTTGCCCGGGCCTACACCCAGTGCTGGTTTTCCTGCGCTATAGGCAGCCTTTACCATGGCTGTCCCGCCGGTGGCAATAATCATGTCTACTTCATCGCATTTCATGAGTTCATTGGTTGCAGCCATTGAGGGTTTTGAGATACAACCAATAATATTGGCCGGGGCCCCGGCAGCTACTGCGGCATCATTCATCAGTCTGGCTGCTTGCAGCGTGCATTTCAGAGCTGAAGGATGCGGTGAAAATACAATCCCGTTACGGGATTTAATAGCAATGATAGATTTGTATATGGTTGTGGATGTGGGATTGGTTGAGGGAATAATGCCCATCAGCAATCCTACTGGTTCAGCAATTTCCACGACTTTGTTGACCTTATCGTCATTGATAACTCCGATGGTTTGCATGGGTTTGATGTATTCATATAGTTCTGTGGAAGCAAAATGGTTTTTGAAGGTTTTATCTTCTACTTTGCCAAATCCGGTTTCTTCCACCGCCAGTTTTGCCAGAGAAACGGCATTCTCCTCTGCTACTTTGACCATATTACGGATGATTTTATCAATCTGCTCGCAATCGAATTTCGCAAGTTCAGTTTGTGCCAATTTGGCCTGACGTGCAAGATTTCTGGTCTCTTGCAAGGATTGTAAATCATAATCAAAGTTTTCCAATTTACTATTCCTCCCTACGCTGTCTTACTTATTTTTACAGGCAGACAAGTTACTTTTCACTCCCCCGCTCGTAATATCCCTTTAGTTTCTGGATAAGTAATTCTTTGTTTGCTTTGGATATGGCCCTACCTGCTATGCCAAGTTCTTTATATTCCCTTGCTAGATTCCGAAGTTTTACCACGGAAAGGGATTTCAGGATGTCGACTATTTTTTCAAGGCCAAATTCCTGTACGAAAGCATCTATCTCCCCTTTATGGAGTTGCTTCAGTGTTATTTGTGCCGACTTAGTGCTTTCTTTTGTGGTCTTGGCCGGTTCTGTCGATTCTATTACTGTGTCCTGGCTTGTCAAGGGAGCTTTTATGTTGGTAGCTGGATCAGAGTCCGGAAGAGCCCTTGCTTTCTCCTGTTGTGGTACAGTTTTTGGTTGCTCCGGAGCGGGATTTGCCCTTACGACAACCATTTTTTCAATCTCATTATGCGGTCTAGGAATTACATGTTGAGAAACCAATGACAAGTAATCAAGCTTTTCAACTGCTGTTACAGCTGCTTCCACGGCGGCTTTAACAGCTCCCACATCACCGGTTACGGTAATTGTTACGAGTCCGCCACCTACAAAGGTTCTCTCCACAAGTTCCACTTGTGCCGTTTTAAGCATAACATCTGCACATTCAATAGCAGGAAGGAGTCCTCGTGTCTCAATTAGGCCAAGAGCCTGCATAGCTTACCCTCCTATTGTTGTGTCATAAGATCAGGCCAGTTTGCCGGGTAAGTTACGTAAAAGAGTTTAACATACTCAGACGAACTCCAGGTTACTTTGGAACCTTTGGGTACAAAGAGGACATCACCCTGGTGAGCGTGATAAGTCTCACCATTGATGGTGATGGACAGGCTTCCCTCGAGAATAATATCAATCTCTTCATAGCACAATTCCCACTCAAAGCTGGATTTTTCAATTGTTAAAAAACCTGCACTCATTTGGGAATCATCTTTACTGACCACTTCACGATAAGCTACGTTTGTACTGAGATCCCCCGTGTCAAAGGTCTCGTAGTTTACTGTCCTGCCGCGCACAATTTTCAGTCCACTTTTCGGTTCATAATCTGTACGGAAGGGAGTTGGGGCAGGGACACTTGCTAGGAGTTTATTGGCCAATACAGCTTTTACAACTTGATAGATCATATCTGGGTCAATCTCGTTTTCCCGGCTATCTTTCTTGGGCAGGCCACCGTCTTTACCAGTATGATTTCCTGCAGCAGATGATCCTGTTGCAAAATCCACACCCAGTTCCTTGGCTAAATCCTTAGCTGCCGGTGTAATGATGGTATGGCAGTCTACGCAGAATATTTTATGCCCCTTTTCTGCTGCTGCTTTTACCTCGTCTGCACAAACAAGTTTTTTCAAGGTAGCACCTCCTTTGGCAGAATATTGTATATGATCGTAATTTTAGTAGAGGGTTGTCCACAACTTGTCCGCCGGAGATGGAATTACTTCTATATCTACTAACAGACCATTTTCGAGAACGAGGGCTTTTCCGGCTTCAACAGCTGCTTGCACAGCGGCAACATCTCCGGTAAAGGTAAAGTAGGCTTTGCCGCCCAGTCCCCTACCCAAACGTAGTTCCAGAGCCTGTATGTCTGCAGCTTTGAGTGCCGCATCGGCTGCAATGATCATGGATGCCAGGGAAAAGGATTCCATAATCCCCAAAGCTCCAGTTCCATCCGGCATGGTCGTAGCTGTAATGGCCGGGAAAACGGCCTCATGGACATTGGGGAGGATAAAACTATCGATCAGGTATTCTCCCGCTGCTTCGATGCCTACGCTAATGGAGCTTTCTACGGCGGCAACATCTCCTTGTACGATGGCAATGTATTTCCCAGGACAGACAGACGTTGCACTGACTACTTCTACGTAGGCCGTTTTAAGCATCAGGTCTGCCGCATAAATTCCTCTTGCAACACTAGAAAGCTCAATCATACCTATTGCTCTATACATACGAACCCACCTTTATCTCAATAAAATTATCCGTGCACTCTACAACAGTACCATTGAGACTGGCGTGAACCGCAGCTCCGAGACTGTTGTCTGGAATTTTCCCAATCAGTTGCCCGGCTTTCACCTGGTCGCCTACGGCTACAACTGGTATTGCCGGTGCTCCAATGTGCTGTCGTAAAGCGATACGAATGGTTTCAGGTTGAAATTCGACTTCAGTCATGGGTGCCGGTTTATCGAAAGTCTTTAAGCCAATTTTAGCGACTAGACGTTTGCTTGGAATCAGGCGATATTCCCTGGCCGCCCGCGGATGGAATTCCACCTGTGTGGGCTGATATCTAATACCTTGTTCTGCCAGCTTTTTCTTATAAAAAATATTGACAGATTTCGGATGAAGATTAGCTGGACAGGAGAATAATTCGCAGGCATTACATTCACAACATAATTGGGCAATCTTTAGTTCATTTAAGTCCTCCAGATTGTAGTTTATAGCCCGCATGAGCTTATGTGGTTGTATATTGTGTCCCAGGAGATAGCGGGGGCACAAATCAGTACACATGCGACATTGCTCACAGGCGGTTTTGCCTATTACTCTTGCTTGCTCGATGCCCATGGATTTTTTACGAATGAGAAAATGATCTTTTTTAAGCAGCACATAACCTTTGTTTTTTTTGGTGACATACCCATCCACATTGTTCATGACAGAGCCCATCATGGGGCCGCCATCTATCACGGCATAATCATCCAGATTTTCCACGCCGCATTGTCTGAATACATCCCGGATGGCTACGCCCACAGGCACTTTAACGGTCATGCGGTGAGGAATATCCCCGGCAACGGTGAGGTAGGTTTCCGTAACAGGTTTGCCGGCCATGGCATGGTATATATTCAGTGCTGTTTCAGAATTGATGACCACGCAACCCACTTTCAGGGGTATGGATGCTTCCGGAACAACCCTTTTAGTTAGTTCATGAACAAGAACCTGTTCGTCACCAGCCGGATACATATCCCGGAGTTCCATTACTTCCATGTAATTTGCAAGTCCCAGAGCAGCAATTCTTTCTCGCAAGAGGACAACGACTTCTTTGTGTTTGCCCTTAATACCAATGATGGCTTTGCGAGCTTCAATATATCTTCCCGTTGCTTCTAGCCCTCTGATGATTTCATCAGGAAACTGTGCCATCAATTGCTGGTCCACCCTGAGCAGAGGTTCGCATTCAGCTCCATTAAGCAATATATACTCGGCTTTAGAAGTTAGTTTGGCGTGGGTTGGAAATCCAGCTCCTCCAGCCCCGATAATCCCTGCGTCCTTGATTATGTTCAGCAGATCCAACTTTTCCCACCTCCGGATTTCTTAAAACGTGCAGTCTTCGTCAATGATTCCTACAATGACGGCATCAATGGGTACATCGTCCCGATCCAGCATTTTGCGGGCCGAGCTACCAGTACAGACAAGCACTCGTTCCCCTATGCCGGCACCAATGGTATCAGCAGCTATCATGGAACGACCGGCGTCAATACCGCCGAGAACTTCCACCAACATAAATTTCAGTCCTCTGAGAGAATCGGCTTTTCTTGTTGCCCATATATTATCAATTACTTTTGCTGCTATCATAAGGCCTCACCTTTTCTTGCCGCATTCACCTTATCTTTTATCTCGTTTACAGCTGCTTCCACCGATGCTGTATCTCCGAAAATGGCAATCATAATCAGATTCTGCGGGCAATGACCTTTAATGTCTTCCACTACCACCCCAGCTGCTTTTTCAGCGATATCAGCAGCAAAAACCATATCAATCAACCGCCCCTGAACCAAACCAATAGCATCATAGTTCTCAATGGAGGTTGTTGAAGAGGAGCCTTTTCGTCTAAAGAGTATGTCCAACGTCCCCTTGGAAGGGGATTTTATAATTCGATACTCCATGTGCAAAAGTCACCTCTCAAAGGATTTCCTGTGTGCAGTTAAGTGCAATACCCAGAGGTGTTACAAACATGGGATTTTGCGGTTTATAAGTGGGAAGGTTGGTTTGTTTGGCGATAATATCTTCGATTCCTTCCAGACAACAGGTTCCACCTACCAGATAGATTTCTTTTACTTGATGTTTAGTTACGTGGCGACTGATAATAGATGAGACCTTTTCAATGACAGGTCGTAATACAGGAATCAATTCCCTATGGTTTTTGAAATCCCGCTTATATTGATCAGCTTGGTCAAAACTCAATTTATATGCACCGGCAATAACCAGAGAAAAGTGAGTGCCACCTGTAGCTTCATCGGCAACATAGATCACTTTGCCTTCTTTAAGGATGGAAATCCCCGTAGTGCCGCCACCAATATCGACAATGGCACCATCTTTAATCTTAAGTGCAGCATTGGCAGCCGTCGGTTCATCCAACAGGTTGGTAATTTCGAAACCTGCTCCCTGTACCACATGTTTAATAGCTCCTGAGTCAAGGCTAAAGGTGCCCGGAGGAAGCGCCGCTGCTGCATAAATCAGTTCTGTACCAAGTTTCTGTTCCAGTTCTTGTTTTAATTCTTTGACTATACGAATAGCACCAATATAGTCCACCACCATACCATCTTTAACCACACTGGCAAAACGGTAGGCACCGGCAACAGGCTGATAATTCTCATCAAGGACTGCCAGTACAATATAGGCTGTTCCCAGGTCAACACCGGTGTAATAAACCGAGGACTTATTCAATATAGGTTTTTTAATAACTTTCTCAAAATCACGTACAAGTTGATCGCAGTATTGAAAAGCTGAATTTACCCTTTGCATTTTTTTCCTCCCAGACACTTCCGCATCATCATGCAGAGTATGTTAATGATCAGATTGACCGCATCAATCAGGTCTTGCCGTGAACAGACTTGCTTCTCCTCGTTCCAATAGGTTTCCAAAATGGCCAGTTCGACATCCCGGAGAGAAGCGCGCAAGTGATTTAACAAAGCAATCTCTTTTCCATTTTCCAATCCCACGTGAAACTCACTGATCTCAACGTATTTTTCCAGATTCTCGGATCGTTTTATGATTTCTTCTTCTGACCATCCCCAGAATTGAATTTTGTCCGGGGCTTTCTGTTCCCGTTCAGCGTTTCGCACGTTTCGGAAGCATTTGCCCAGTGCCATGACTTCTTCTGACAGGACAGCGTCTCCAGAGCGTAAAATATCTGCGGCAATTAGGAGAAAATAAGCTTCTATGCGGTCCATTCTTCCACGCAATCTTAAGGCGCACCAGTTTTCCCGTGCCTGTGCCTGATTGGATTCGTTGGTATTTGATTTCTTGCCCTCACTACACTGAGCCTGTACCAGTTTGACTCGTTTGTCTACAAGAAATTGGCGGGCTCCTGGTGTAATCTTTGTATTTGGCTCCAGCACATAAGAATCAAAGGGTTCTGTTTTATATAAAGCCCGCAATTCTATTTCGGTGATGAATTTCACTACCTCACCCCACCCTTCCTGAAATCCCCTCTTACCAAATTTCCCATCGACTCATTGCTGAAGCGAAAAATACAGAGAATATATATATATTAAGAACCTCAATTTTTTTTAGATGATTCTTGTTGTCCAATTAAATAGTCTTTTAAAGCTTCTACACCCGTATTGTCTTTTAAAGAAATCCAAAAGTAAGGTTCTAAAACCCCTATTCTTTTTAACTGTTGAATACAAAGTTTGGCATTATGCGGAGCCAAATCAATCTTGTTAATCACTCCAATGACGGGACAATTAAAGGATTTCGCAAAACCCGGCGGATATACTTCAGTGAGTCTGGATTGATCAACAAGCATGAGCACATGGGACGCGGTTTGTGCTGTCGCAATCAGATATCTGTACATAGAAGCGTTTTCAATATATGAGCCCGGTGTGTCAATGGTATTTTTTCCATAAATAACATCCTGGGTTTTTTTTAATGGTCTGGCGGAATCATTTAAAACATTGGTCAGGCTGGATTTGCCAGATTGGGTTGGTCCAACCACCATGATTCGCTTTTTCATGTGCGTGTAATCTTGGCAGGCGTGAAGCCTAACAGTTTTTCCAAGGTGTCATTAATGGCAATCATAGCTGCTTCGACACTTGCCACATCTCCTGATATCACTAGGGATCCTGTAAAACGATCAAGAAAGCCTATCTCTACGTCTGATGTCTTGGTTGCAATATCAGCTGCTATAATTGCCGTCTCACAGGGAGTTAGGGTTGAAATTCCAATGGCTCCTGTTTCTTCAATTCCCAGACGTTCATATATGTCTTGTACGGGCGAAGCTATGATGTGCGCCAGAGTAACTTGCTTGCCCGGCACATATTCCTGGATGATACGTTTTCTGTCAAATTCATCTGCTGCACTCATAAAATCCCCCCGTCCGTTATATCTCTTTTAATGCCTGATGACTTCCACTTGTAAGTCATAACCTTTTATAAACTCTTCAATTTTATCCAACTCTTCTTCTTTGAAACTCAAATCTTCAGTAATGGCGTATTTCATGTCCAATTGCTTGTATTTGTTAATACCCAATTTATGATAAGGAAGCAAGTCAATGCCTAGAAAGTTTTTGTAGTACTTGAAGTCTTGTAGAAATTCCAGGGTTCTGCGAATAGTGTCTTCGCCATCATTTAATCCCCTGATAAGGGGCATCCTGACCTTGACATTAGACCCACGTCGTATAAGTTCCGTTAGGTTATCCAGAATGCGTTCATTGCGCACTCCCGTAAGTTCATAATGTCGATCAGAATCTATATGCTTAATATCATACAGAAACAAATCAGTAAACTGGGCTATCATAAGCAGGGAGTCCAGTTTTGCATATCCAGAAGTTTCAATGGCTGTGTGGATCCCCATTCTTTTACATTCCGTCAGCAGGTTGGTGGCAAATTCCGGCTGTGCCGTGACTTCGCCTCCCCCAAGAGTGACTCCTCCACCTGAACTGTGGTAGAAGAGCACATCTTGTTGGATGATTTCCAAGACTTCGGAAATGGTTTTATCCGAGCCGACAATGGACAGTGCCTGTTTAGGACAAGCTGTTTCACACTTTCGGCAGCCCACACAGTCAATGCTTCTGTTAACTTTATGCCTGGGGCTTTCTTCATCCAGGAAATAATGTAGTTGGACGGGACAAACATGAGTACAGTTACCACAGTTAATGCACAAATCTTCTTTGTACATGACTTGATATTTTCTTTCAAGTCCCTCGGGATTAGAACACCATTTGCATCTCAGGGGACACCCTTTGAAAAATATTAATGTTCTAACGCCCGGTCCATCATAGATGGAATATTTCTGGACATTGAAGATTCTCGCTTTTCTTTCTAAGATACTGCCAGTATCAGTAGTCATATTGTCCCCCTTGTTCGTCATTGTGAGGAGCGTAGCGACGTGGCAATCCAGAAAATCGTCCTACTGGATTGCTTCGCATACGCTCGCAATGACGGGTCGTTTTACCTTACTTAAAAATGCTCTAACACAGTTCTACTAATAATTTCATCCTGTACTTCCTTGCACAGCTCTACAAAGTATGCGCTATACCCAGCAACACGAATAATCAAGTCTCGATACTTGTCCGGTTCCAGTTGGGCTTTCTTCAAAACTTCATTATCAACATAGCTAAATTGCATCTGCCCATTGCCGAGAATGGATGCTGTTCTAAGCAAGGTAATTAGGCCATTTTCTCCTTCAGGCGTTTCCAAAATACCACGTAACAGTTTAAAGTTGTGCACCATACCAATATTCATGGACTCGTTGCTCAACTTACTAACTGATTTAATGATGGCTGTGGGTCCCAATTTATCTGCACCCTGTGTCGGGCTGATACCGTCTGACAGGGGGGCCCAGGCAAGCCTTCCGTTTGCTGACGCACCAGTAATTTCCCCGATAGGGGTGTTGTTGGAAATGGAAAGGGTTCCATGGGAAAAGTGCGAATACAACATTTTAAATGTGTTATGAACCCGTTCAGTCCAAGTGATAAGATCTGCTGCAATTTCATCAACATAGTCATCATCATTTCCGTATTTAGGTGCATTCAGGCAATCTGTCCGAATGGTTTCGTAGCCTTCAAAATTTGCATCCAAGGCGTCTCGGATTTGCTTTAAAGTATACTTCTTGTCATCAAAAACCAACTTTTTAATGGCCGCCATAGAATCAGCATAGGTTCCGAGACCTGAGAAGATAAGCCCGGGGCCACTATTGACAAGAGCTCCGCCGTGTGTAACATCGGTGCCTTTTTCCATACAACCCTCTACCAGCAGTGACATGAGTGGTTTGGGGGCAAGTTCTCTGTGAACCCGCTGGCTGATAATGGTACCGATGGCAGACATGCGGATAATATGTTCAATTTGTTTTTTGCAGGCAGCATCAAATTCTTCATAAGTCTTGAAATTGTCAAGATCTCCAGTGTCAATGCCTTGCAAAGTACCATGCCATTTCATGATGCCACGCCTAAGAACAAATTCTATGGCAATGGGCCATTGGGTATAACCAGTGGATGTCCACTGATAAATTCTGCCGGATTTTTGTGGTTCCACGCAACCCATGAGGCAATAATCCCGTGCATCTTCAATGCCAAAGCCCTTGGCCAACATCATTTTGATATGAGAATCATCAAAGTGGCAGGCAGGGAATCCAAGGCCAGCTTTAACAACATCTACGATTTTCTTTAAATATTTTTGTGGTGATTTGTTATGAATCCGGCAAGCCAGAGAAGGTTGATACATCTTGGTAAAACGAACGGCATCCATGATCAAATAAGTGAGATCATTGGTTGCATCGCCACCGGTTCTCTTCTGTCCTCCTACAGTGCAGTTGACAAAGGGTTGATAGCCGGCAAAATATTTTGCTCCCAGTTCACTGGACAGCCACATAACTTCAGAGCATTTAATAATAAAACAACTCAACAGTTCAAAGGCTTCCAGTTTGTTCATACGGCCAGCATCCATGTCGGCCTTGAACATGGGATAAATATATTGATCCAAGCGTCCCAGGGAGATACCGGTCTGGTTTTCTTCCACCACAAACAAGGATTCCAGTGTCCAGATAGACTGTAGTGCTTCATGGAAGGTACGGGGCGGATTAGCCGGTACATGAGTCAAAATATCGGAAATCTTGTAAAGTTCTTTCTGTCGATTTGCATCATGCTCTCTGGCAGCCAGTTCCCTTGCATAATCAGAAAGCCGTTTGGCATAAGCCAAAATGCCATCACAAGTCTCAATTTCTGCTTTATAGAAGTAAATCTTATCAATATCCTCAGGGTTTTCCATGGATAATTTGCTTAATCTTTCGACGGCTTCCTGTCTTACACCGTTAATGCCTTTTTTAATCAGGATAATATCATAACCTGGGCAGGTGTCGCCGCCGCCATTTACCTGATGGTAAGAAAGATCACTGACAAAAGCTTCGCCTGTAAATGACCATAGGCCTGCTTCTTCATATTGATTCTGACAAACTTCATCCAAACTCTTACCTTCCCAGTAGGGGAAAATCTCCTCCCGTAAAATCCGCTTGTCCTCTTCACTGATTTCAAAGGGATCCTGAGGTCTGGTAGACATGGTATCCAATTCATCCCGAATCCATCTCCAGGCAATATCCGGGGATACAGCGCCGGCTCTCGGTTTCCCGCAGGGATGTCCAACAATCAGTTCATCCTTTTGAATAACCAGGGGAGCTGTCTCGCAGGCTTTTCTAAAGCACTTGGCCCGCAGAAGAATCTTTGGTAAACCTGGGTTTTCTTTCGTCACTTGGGTGAAAGCTATGGCCCGATAGATACTGACACTGGGTTTAACCTTTAAATAATTTGCCCGTAGCCGTTCCAAACGCGGCGTTAGTCCTGTTATTTCTCCTTCATACACAGGAGATTTTTTCTCACTGGACGTTGCAGGACTGTTTGCGGACAGTTCCTTGGAAATGCCCTGGAACAGCTTCATGATGGCAGCTGTTTCTTCCGGGGACAAATTCTTTGTTGCATCCGCAAATTTATTGGAAAATTCTTTGATGTCCAACTTTCTTTCCTCCTTCTTACTTAATTCAGCAGGATAAGTTTCTAATTGATATCTTAAAATGATTTTTGATAGATACCGATCAGATCTTCTCTGGACGGTTTTCTAGGATTGGTGGGGGTACACCGATCATGGAGGGCTAGATCAACCATTTTGTCCAGTTCATTCTCAAATTTACTTTTATCAATTCCCAACTCTCGAATGCCCTTGGGAATGCCCAGGGATTTTTTCAAATCCTTGACGGCCTGCATGAAATTTATCGTTCCTTCCCGATACGTCCGAGCAGGCAGTTGCATCGCAGCGGCCAATTTTGCGTATTTTTCAGCTACATATCTACTGTCATTGCTGTTCAAATTAGCATTATATTCAATGACTGCGCTCAGTAGGAGCGCATTGGACCGTCCGTGGGAAATATGAAAAGTTGCTCCCAAAGCATGGGCTAAGCTGTGGTTGATCCCCAGACTCGCATTTGTAAAAGCCATACCCGCTAAGCAAGATGCCTTTTGAATACGTTCTCTGGCACAGGAATTGTTCGTGTCGTTGTATAAAGTCTTGAGATTCTCAAAAATTAATTGGACTGCCTTCTCCGCAAGGGCATCTGTACAAATGGTTGCCTCCGTAGAAACATAGGCCTCGATGGCATGTACCAAAGCATCTATACCAGTATCTGCCACCACAGGCTGGGGAACATGCTGGATACAAGTGGAATCAAGTATGGCTATATCCGGAGCCATCCACTCATCTACAATGCACACCTTTTCACCTTCCGCAGTAATGACGGAGAAATTAGTCACTTCAGATCCAGTACCACTTGTGGAAGGAATGGCAATAAATAGTGGTTTCTTGAATTCCTCCCCGGCGGCTTTTCTGAACTGCCACAAGGAATATATAATGCCCTTGGCAGCATCAATGACAGAGCCCCCACCCAAAGCAACGATGGTATCTGCTTGGGTTTCCAGGTATCTCTTCATACCTGCGGCAATGACTTTTACATCTGGGTCAGGGCGTACTTCCGTAAAAATAGTAGACTTTATCCCTGTTTCATTGAGATAATCTATAGTTTTTTGGAGGTAGCCTAACTTCTCCATAATAGAATCAGAAACAATAAACGCACAGGAGCCTTTGATTTCTTTGAGAAATTCCATGGATCCCTCATTAAAATAAATCTTGGGTTTAATGACAAATGTTTTCAATACCGCTGCCACCTCAATTGTACTTAAGTTGCTCAAGTAATTTTTCAAGCAACTCTTTCAAATCATGCGTGCTTTCAATGGAACTCTGATTGACGGAGCAACTCGTCCCGCTTGTTTCAGCAACTTCTGCCAGGTGCACACCATTGGTTATATCCTCCAACTGCCGCACACCATAGCCGACTTTTCGGATATTAATTAAGTTCATTGGCGAGACATTATCAGAAGTAAACCCACCACCTGCTGCGCCGCAACCCAAGGTTAATGCCGGAAAGAGATTGGTTGTCGCTCCAATACCCCCTAATGTGGCGGGAGTATTCACCAGCACTCTTGATACTGGTTTTTTTATGGCAAATTCTCGAATCACATTCTCATTATTCGAGTGAATAACCAAGGTATGTCCCCGACCCTCATTTACAAGCAATTCTATGCATTTTTCACAGGCATTCATCCAGTCCTTTTCTACGTAAAATGCCAGAACCGGGCAAAGTTTTTCTCTTGAATAAGGATTGGTGGGAGACACATATTTTTGTTCTGAAATCAATACTTTGGTATCTTCAGGAACACACAGGCCGATTCGCCGTGCCAACTCTATAGCCGATTTTCCGACAATTTCCGGATTTATACTGCCATCACGATGGAAAAAAAACTTACTGAGCCTTTCCGATTCCAAGACTGACAAGAAATAAGCTCCCTTTCTCCTAAGCTCTTGTCTTACTTCATCGGCAATACAGTCCTCTGCAACAATGGATTGTTCCGAAGCTGAGACAATTCCATTATCGAAGGTTCGGCTGGCAATAATATCTGCTACGGCCTTTTTTATGTCGGCTGAACGTTCAATAAAGGCGGGTCCGTTACCCGGGCCGCCATAAATGGTCGGTTTCCCGGAGGCATGCGCTGCCCTGACCATCTTGGGCACACCCGTAACCAGAATAAGCGATGTGTCTTTGTGGTTCATCAAGGCAACCGTACCGTCAGTGGCCAGTGTTCGCAAATATCCGATGGCGCCACTTGGCAATCCACTTGCTTCAGCCGCCCGTATCAGTATATCAAGCACTTTGCCAATGGTTTTTTTGGCCTTAGGATGAGGAGAAAAAACAATAGCATTACCTGATTTTATGGCAAGCAGCGCTTTATATATTGTAGTGGATGCAGGGTTGGTTGAAGGAGGCAGCGCGACAATCACTCCAACGGGTACGCCAATATCCATGGTTTTGTTTTCTTTGTCTTCGCCAATAATACCGACAACTTTCATGTCCCTGATTTTCTTATAGAGAAAATCACTGGCAAAAATATTTTTGACAAGCTTGTCCTGCCATTTACCAAATCCTGTTTCTTTGTGGGACATAATGGCAAGTTCTTTGGCCTGCTTATACACTGCTTCAGCCATATGACCAACAATTTTATCTAGTTTTTCCTGAGGAAAAGTTGCCAGTATCTTTTGTGCTTCCCGGGCGTTTTCCACAAGAATCCGAGCCTCTTGGACGGAGAGTAAATCATTGTCAATTCTATTCATATCTCAGTCACTCCCTCCTTTCCGCTGGCAGAATTAGGCTTAACAAATGCGTTGTTTAATAGTCAAGAGAGTATCTGGCGATAATCTTTTCTATATCCGGATGCGGCCTGGCAATAACAAGGGAGCTATAGATCTTCCCCACCTTGCTGGCTTCTTTGATACCCGCCTCTACAGCCGCTTTCACCGCTCCCACGTCACCACGAACCACGACGGAAATATAACCAGAAGCCACATTTTCATAACCAATCAATTCAACATCCGCAGCCTTGCACATGGCATCCGCAGCTTCTAGCACTGAAACCAAGCCAAAAGTTTCTATGAACCCCAATGCATCATTTTTCTCCACGCGGATTCTCCTTCCAAAATAGTCAATGTCTATTCCGCATCGATGTCATGTTTCGAAACAATCTTGCCTACCCGGCTGATGGGGCGCGGCATGACATGGGCGGCTGTCAGTTCGCCAATGGCTGCTGCCGCTGCTGCACCACTTTCTACAGCTGACCTCACTGCTGCCACATCGCCTTTAACCATGACCGTGACCAGCGTGGAACCTATATTTTATAGGAAACAAGAGTAACGTCAGCAGTTTTACACATGACATCCGCTGCATGAATTGCCGGGACCATACCTCTTGTTTCAATAAGGCCCAATGCTTCTTCTCCAAAGTATTCCATCGAAACAGCTCCTATTTTCGCATTACTCCACTAGTCAACCCACTTATTCAACTTCAGTCAGGAACCACTCGCAAATGCCGTCCCTGCCCCAAAAAAGAACTATGACTAATTGGGGATGTACTTGTTTATGGTTGCCGCTCCTTCTTCATGGGCGCGGTAATATACTTTCAGTTCTCCCTTTTCATCAAGCTCGTATCTTGTTTCCTCCAGGAGTCCATTGGCCTCACCTGTCATAATGGCTTCAATGACAGCTGGTTTTTTCAATGCTTTGAAATGGCCGTATTCACCTTTTAACGCTTCGATCACGTCGTCAGCACAGGCTTCCTTCACCTTTGTAAAATGCTTTAAAATAGCGTAATTCAGTGGTTTCATTGGCTTATGCCCCCTTCCTTCTGAATAGGTCTAAGGGATTCGTTGCAATGGTCAAAATACCGAACGCCATCACGATCGCGGCTGCCCATGCGATAGGCGGCAGAGTCCAGCCTTCCATACCGACAAATACGCCGAGCACCAGCCAGCAGAAAAACGGTCCCCAGAAGGAATAAGCGCCGTTACAGGCCATCCCGAGCGCAGCGCCGCACATGCTGTTACCCTTATACCATAGGCTGTAGGCGAATACGGCAAAAAAGCCGCTGACCACAAACCAAATGATGGCAGGTCCGCTGGTAACGGCTTGTACCACCAGTGAAGGAGCCAGGCCAATATTTCCCGCCAACATCGCCATAATCGGAACCAGGATAATCAGATTGGAAAGACCGGACGTGCTCTGACGGATGGTAATCCCAATCTCGTAGTCGATCATGGAAGTTCCGTAACCTGCAATACAGCCTTCCAGACCCCAGCAGAAGGCACAGATGAAAGCGATACAGATTCCGAGAAGTAGGTTTGGCGGCGCATCGGCACTCATGCTGGTGCTGCCGATCATCAGAGCAGCGGTGAAGCAGATTGCAATACCAAGCAGCATACGAGGAGTCAGCTTTTGCTTGAATAAGATTCTGGCCATGATTGCCCCGATGGCAGGACAAAGAGCAGTGATTGGAATTACGATAGAACCAGCCATTTGAAGGGCAACAACATATGCGGTGCTGGCAATCGGTCCTCCCAGCAGGGCGGCAAAGACCATCACTCTGCCCGGTTTTGTTTTCAGCGTCCTGAAGAAGTCGCCCAGCTTTCCTTTGAAAGCGGCAATCCCGATGCACCAAAGGGCACTGATGGTGTCGTTCAGCGCACTCCCCAGCGCCCCGAGCATGTACGTAATCACAAAGGCTGACAGAGCGGCATTATTTACACCATACCAGTCCGCCCAGACTCCATTCGCCATACCCAAGGTCAAAAATGCGGAATAAAGACCGTAAAACATGCCGGAAAGAATAGCGACGGTAACTCCCTTTTTAAAAAAATTAGATGATAGCTTTTTTTTCTCAGCAACCGCAGTTGCATTCGCAGAGGATAAAGTGTTGTTCATAGAAAAACTCCTTTTCATTTAGTTTTGATTAGGCCGCTGTTCCACTACTCACCATGATATATGAACCCCAATGCGTCATTTTTCTCTACGCGGATTCTCCTTCCAAAATAGTCAATGTCTATTCCGCATCGATGTCATGTTTCGAAACAATCTTGCCTACCCGGCTGATGGGGCGCGGCATGACATGGGCGGCTGTCAGTTCGCCAATGGCTGCTGCCGCTGCTGCACCACTTTCTACAGCTGACCTCACTGCTGCCACATCGCCTTTAACCATGACCGTGACCAGCGTGGAACCTATATTTTCATAGGAAACAAGAGTAACGTCAGCAGTTTTACACATGACATCCGCTGCATAAATTGCCGGGACCATACCTCTTGTTTCAATAAGGCCCAATGCTTCTTCTCCAAAGTATTCCATCGAAACAACTCCTCTTTCTATAGATCTTAGACTTCCAGGGATTGTCACTATTATCTTGTTTTCATCACCCGATAATTTGTTAGATAATTTGTACTTTTATAATATCGTATGTAGAAAGAATTTTTTTGAAAAATAAATATACATAATTAGCATTATTCTATCTAGAAAAATTTGGTTATTGTAATAAAATGACTTTTTTGTATAATTGGGATAGAACTTTAAAATTCACTAATGCACACTTTAATCAGATTTTGCCATAAAAAAAATAACAGATTAGGCTTCATGCCATATCTGTTATTTTTTCGCCTTTTTATATAGTACGAATACTATATCTATACATTATTTAATATCTAATATACATAGCACCTATTGCATAGATGTTTTTGAAGCACCTGTAACATTTACCCAAACAGGATTTGTAACTGCATAATGTCCTTTTCCGTCAACGGCAACAAAACTATACCATGTGTTCTTTGTTGGTTTTACATTTAATGTATACTTAACAGCATCTTTTGTATTATTAAACTCTTTTGATGCAATAACCTTACCTTCGCTGTAAACATCAATACGAGTTAAGCCATTGACAGCTTGAATTTCTGTATCTAATGTATATTGTCCGTCAGCTTTTACCTGCTGTGTTGAACCAAACATTGTATTTGGTGCTGGTGTAAAGATAGGTCCCATTGTTACATAAGCATGACCTTCTTTTAATGCTTTAAGGTAATTTTCAGTTGTAACATTACCATCAATGTAAGCATAAATTCTAATTATACCAGGATATAACCCTGATGTTACATCGTGCTGGTCTGAACCAGCGCTTAAATATTTTTTGATACCTTTATTCCAGTAACCCATTGCAGCATCTAATGCTAATTTATCCATATTTTTTGCATCTGTTAAGTTAATTGTTGACTGTAATTCAAGAAAATCAAAATCTTCACTACCCTTATCATAGCCACCCCTAACTCCAGCTCTGTTTTTAAAGAAACCATAATCTGAATAAGGATGGTTAACAACTACTAATGCACCCATATCATGTCCTGCTTTGATAATTTCCGCTGGTGTAAAGTTCGCTGAAATTGGGTCTTTTGTATAGTCCATACCTAAAATACCCCAATGTCCCCAACCTGGAGAAACTTCCATGCTGGAAATAAAGGGTCTATTTCCTTCTTTTGCTAGAGCAGCAAGTTTAGCATTATTTCCAACTGAATCATGGTCAGATACAATATTAAGATCCAACTTGGCAGCAATTTGAGCTTTATATAATTCTCCAATAGGTGTTGCGCCATCACCCTTATCTGAATGCTGATGATTATCTGCGCAATACCATTTTTTAGAAGCAGTATCTACTAAGGTAGGAATTACAAACTTTTGTGTAAAAGTTTCACCTGGTTTAATTGTTGCTGTAAACTCAACTGGTTGAGATTCATATTCACTTCCAAAAGTTGCTGTAAAAGTAACTGGTGTTTTAGGGGCAGCTACGTCAAATTCAGCTTTATGTGTTTTTGGATCTGAAAAGAATACAGTACCACCAAGAGATTTAACTGATGATTTAACCCCTGACACTTGAATTTTAAAGTCAATAGGTTCGTCCTTCTCATTTAAAGCTGTAATAACAGCCTTAGCTCCTTCCTTAACTGTAAAGTTTAAACTTGAATCTGCTGTTAAATTTACAGCTTGCGCATCTGAAGGAGTATATCCTTTAGCTTCAGCATAAATTTGATATTCATCTTTTGGTAATTTAAATTCAAAGTTACCTTTTTCATCTGTAAGTTCCCAAACCAAGGGTTGCATAATATCCTTTTTAACTATATCTGCTCCATGTGATTTTACAGTTTCTTTATATGTACCTTTTTTGTTTACAATTACATAAGCATTTTTTACAGCATTTCCCTTACTGTCTTTAACTGTACCTTTTACCGTGGCAGATTGAATTATTGTATCTTTTTCTATGCAACGTTCAATAATTGGTGTGGTTTCACCCTTATCGGAAACTAAAATTTCTCCTGTATAAACATAGGTTTTTCCTGGTTCGATTGTACGGTTAATGTAAACATCCTTATATCCACTTGAACCTTTATATGAATTTGCACCATCTAATTGTACGGAAACGGCATAATCTTTACCATAAGTTACAACAAAGTTTCCGAATTTTTCATTTACTTCTTTGTCGGCACCTATTCTAATACCTGTTGTTTTTTTGTCTGGATAGTATCCAAATGGACCAAACATGTTAGCTGCTAATGTACTGATGGAATAGCCACTATATAAGTTTTCATAGGAATCATTTCCTTGAGGATTTTCAACTGTTGTTTTTAATCCAATATAATTTTTACCATCTTCTAATGTATACTCAATGGTAACATTTAAAGGTAATTTATGTCCTGCTGTCCAATATCTTGTTTTAGCAGTAACAACGACTTTCTTGTTATCTTTTTTGTATGTAATATCTTTTGCTGGTACTTTTAGTAAATTTTCATTATTAAATGAGCCTGTAGCTGTCCAAAAATCATTTAAGAACTCAATATCGTTAACTAAATCGACTCCGAATTTTCCATTTTTCATAACGGCAACGTCAAGGATACTTCCATTTGTCATATTCCAGTAGTTATTTGTTCCCACCGCAAATGAAGCTGCAATTTTATCATTGTAGATTGTGAAATCATCTTTGTGCATAGCCATACCTTGATCAATTGGTGTAGGACCATTAATAATTCCAACCTCTGCCATAGCTGGTGTAGCTAATAACACTAAACACAATGCACAAACACTAAATAATGCAAATAATTTTGTTTTCTTAAAATTCATAGCTATACCCCTCCCGTTTAATTATTTGACAATTCGTTAATTTATAATATCGTATACGAAAACGTTTTTTTTGAAAAATCAATATATAAATAAGGATTATTATATCTTAGTAAAATTAGCCATTGTACTAAAGAGATTTTTTTGGAAAATTAATACAAAATTGACATTGTTAAATCTTATTGAAATTGGTTATTGTACTAAAGATATTTTTTAAAAAATCGAGACTAGTTTCTCTTTCCAAGTTGAGCTATCTCTAACGTAAAAAGCTGTCCCTATAATAATACAGTGGCTGAAACAACCTTCAAAATATAAATCCAATGCAGGGTTAGTCCTAATATGTCAGCCCATGCATTGATTTTGTTATTTTTTTTTGCTAAAGTATATTAACAATAATCCTAAAATCCAAGTTAGTATTCTTGGTGGAGTTATATATGAGAATGGAAGAATTAGTCCAAGAAAAGCTGTGCCAGGCTTTTCACGATGAAAGCATTGTATTCGACAAATCCCGCTTTGCCGGGGGACTTACCAATTACAACTACATAATGAACATTAAGGGCATCGAATATGTTGTTAGACAACCCGGTGGCATGACGGAACAGATTATTGATCGGAAAATTGAAAGGGTCAATAATAATATTGCCTCAGAGTTCGGCGTGAACTCTGATTGCATTTACTTTGACGAAAATAGCGGAGTCAAAATAAGCATACACATAAAAAATAGCCAAAACATGGCTCAGGCTGATCCTAGTTCCCCACAAAACCTGGAATCTGTTTCCGATATAATGAAAAAAATACATTCATTCCCAAAACATTTTTTAAACTGTTTTGATTGGCAAACAGAATTGTCTAAATACGAACGGATTATCCAACAACAACGTGGCGACTTTTTCTTTGATTACACAACCCTAAAGGAACAATTAATCACTTTTGTCCAAAAAAACATTAAAAGTACAATCTTAGCCCCCTGTCACAATGACACAGTACCTGAAAACTTTATTATTGACGACACCGGCAGAACATATCTTATAGACTGGGAATATTCTGGAATGAACGATCCCTGTTGGGATGTGGCAGCCTACATTCTTGAATCCAAACTATCAGTAGAAGCTATCAACCATTTAATTCAGAGCTACTTCAGCCATCCACTGACCCCTACGGAAGAATTAAAAATAAAAAGCTTTATGATGGCACAAGATTTACTCTGGACAGCCTGGGCTTTAATCAGACATTACAATGGCGATGACTTTCTTGAATACTGCTGTATTAGATATGAACGCTTTCGGAAAAACATCAAAGCAATGACCAAATCACCCCATTGTTCCATTGCCAACATGGTCATGAGTTAAACCTCCTTTTTTCTTAGCTAGATTCTTGGCTGCTAGACCAACCGACAAATTGGCTGACGCCATACCCTAAAGGGCATGAGGGCTTTTGGCGTCAGTTTTAGTTTACCCCTTATAGATATCAGAAAGTTATATATTCTCTGATGCGCCAAAAGCTGAGCAAGCTTCAACCCGCATTATAAAAGGGTTGAGGCTTATATTTGAATTGATAAGCTGGCTACAGGAGGATGATAAATAATGGCTTATCTATACTTAATACTGGCAATCTTATGTGAACTTATTGGGACATCCCTACTTAAAGCTTCTGCAGGTTTTTCAAAGCTATTCCCTACTTTGGGGTTGCTTGTAAGTTTTTCCTTAGCTTTTTTCTTTTTGTCTTTATCACTTAAAACAATCCCATTAAATTTAGCCTATGCCATCTGGTCTGGTTTAGGAACAATAGCAACTGTCATCATCTCAATTTTAATCTGGCAGGAACGGGTAAATATTGCCAGTATTACAGGAATTTCCTTAATTATTGTTGGGGTTATAATATTAAATCTTTATGGACCCGGACATAGTGAGTCTGCTAATACGGATTATCAAGTTAATGAAAATAGCAATAACTTTTCAAACTAACGGATAAACAATAGTTAAAGAATGATTACTGGTATGATTCCAACAAACAAAAAAGAGATAATTCTATCCTTTGAATTATCTCTTTCCCACTATAATAATCAACTGCCAATACTATATAAACTGTTGTCGCTCAATCTAAATTCTTTCTCTTTCCTCAAAATGAGTATGGAGAAGTTCATGTGCCAGTTTGCCAAAGGGCTCTCCCAGGTAATTCTTATAAAGCTCCAGTATCTCTTTATTTTCGTGAGATTTTCTTACTTTTTTCCTTCTATCCTCTTCATAAATAGCTTCTCTGCGTTTTTTGATAATCTCATGGTTACCATGGTGGTAAGGTTGTCCCCCTCCAGCAATACAGCCACCGGGGCAAGCCATGATTTCAATGGCATGATAATCGGCTCTTCCATCCCTAATATCCTCTAGAATATGCCGCGCATTACCCAGACCGCTGGCAATTCCTATTTTAAGCTCCTGATCACCAATTTTTACAGTAGCCCTACGAACACCTTCCATTCCCCTTAACTCCTCAAACTCAACCCTATCAAGGGGTTTACCTGTCATCCATTCAGAAGCGGTACGGAGGGCGGCTTCAATGACTCCCCCGGCAGTACCAAATATAACTGATGCACCAGTTGATTCTCCCAGTGGACTGTCAAATTCGCTATCCGGCAGTTTGACAAATTCAATTCCGGCTTCCTTGATCATAGCTCCCAATTCACGGGTTGTAATAACAATATCCACATTGTTATGTGCGTCCTTCGTAAGTTCCGGCCGTTTTGCCTCTGCTTTTTTGGCTATACAGGGCATCACCGATACTACCACAATATTGTCAGGATCCAACCCATTTTTCTCTGCATAATAAGTTTTGGCAATGGTGCCAAACATAATGTGTGGTGACTTACAGGTAGAAGGAACATGAATCAACTCTGGAAATTGGTGCTCAATAAACTTGACCCAGGCGGGACAGCAGTTTGTCAGTATTGGTAATGTTTTATTGTTTTTGAGGCGATAAATAAGCTCCGATGCCTCCTCCATTATAGTAAGGTCTGCTCCAAAATCCGTATCAAATACTTCATCAAATCCCATACGTTTGAGAGCAGTTACCATTTTACCAGTAACAACGGTCCCGGCTTCCATGCCGAAAAGTTCTCCCAGTGCAACACGTACTGCAGGGGCAGTTTGGACTATCACATGCTTATCAGGATCATTGATGGCTTCCCAAACCTTATCGGTGTGATAGACCTCGGTAAGGGCTGCTGTGGGACAAACCATTACGCATTGTCCGCAGTAGGTACAAGAAGACTCCACCATGGGGATATTGGCAAAGGGACCAACAAAAGCATTAAAGCCACGTCCGATGCCTGAAAGAATTCCACAGGTCTGCACCTCATTGCATGCAGTCTCACAGCGCCTGCAATAGATACACTTGTTGGCATCCTTAACAATAGCATCGCTGGACATATCCTTAGGATAGTCCATCCTTTCACCTTCCCAACGAATCTTTCTTACATTCAGTTCATCTGCAAGGGCCTGCAGCTCACATTCCAGGTTTTTGGGACATGTGAAACATTCATTAGGGTGGTTGGATAAAAGCAGTTCCACTGCCATTCTTCTAGCTTGGATAGCCCGGATGGTGTCGGTCCGTACCATCATTCCCTCTTGTACTTTGGTAACACAGGAGGGTACTAGTTTATTTCGATTATTCCTTGCATCTACCAGTTCCACCATACACACTCTGCAGGAAGCAGTTTTATTGTATAATTGAAAGTCATGCAGGTCTAGATGGCACAAAGTAGGGATTTTGACACCCGCTTCATGGGCTGCCTCTAGAATGGTTATTCCTTCGGGTACAGTCAACTCCTGGTCATTGATACTGACATGTATCTTTCTTTTATTTTCATGATTATCCTGGTTATCCGGCATTTTTACACCTCCCCTTATGATTTCAAGCCAATTTTATTTTTAGGAATATACCTTCCCTCTCCCTGGGGATGATCTACATCCTCGACAAACGCCAAATATTCATGCCAGAAGTGTTTCATAGTACTGATAACTGGATTGGGAGCTGTTTGACAGAGTCCACACAGGGAACTGTCCTTTACCATGTAGGCCAGTTGCTTCAAGGCATCTATGTCTGCCATAGTAGCCTTGCCGGATGTTATTTTATGGAGCATTTCAAAAAGCCTTTTGGTACCTATGCGTCCCGGTACACACCTGCCACAGGCCTCATCCATGGTAAACTCAAGATAAAACTTCGCTATGTTGACCATATTGTCATCTTCGTCCATGACAATCATGCCGCCAGAACCCATCATGGAGCCTATCTCCAAAAGGCTGTCATAATCAATGGGTGTATCTAGTCCCTTTTCTGTAATTACCCCGCCAGAGGGGCCTCCGGTCTGTACAGCTTTAAACTTTTTCCCATGAGGAATACCTCCCCCAATGTCAAAAATAATTTCACGGAAGGTAATTCCCATTGGTACTTCTACCAAGCCCACATTATTGATTTTACCTGCAAGGGCAAAGACCTTTGTACCCTTACTTTTTTCCGTTCCTATTGAGGCAAACCACTCTGCTCCCCTAGTCATAATCACCGGAATATTAGCGAAGGTCTCCACATTGTTTACACAAGTTGGATGTCCCCAATAGCCCTCTTCAGCCGGATATGGCGGCTTGTAATTAGGCTCGCCACGCTTTCCTTCGCAGGAGTTAATAAGTGCGGTTTCTTCTCCGCAGACAAAGGCACCTGCCCCATATTTAAGCCTAACATCAAAATTAAAGCTTGTTCCAAAAATCCCTTTCCCCAAAACCCCCAGTTCCCTTGCCTGTCGCAGAGCTGTCGTCAGCCGGGAGATGGCCAGAGGGTATTCCGCACGAATATAGACAATCCCCTTATCTGCGCCGATTGCATATGCACCGATAGCCATTGCCTCTATTACACTATGGGGATCACCTTCTAAGATGCTTCGATCCATGAAGGCACCGGGATCTCCTTCATCCGCATTGCAGATGATAAACTTCTCTTCATCTTCCTGCTTGCTGGTAATTTCCCATTTAAGCCCAGTGGGGAACCCGCCGCCGCCTCGGCCGCGCAGGCCTGATTTTTTTACAATCTCGATGACTTCAGCCCTGGACATTTGTGTGAGAGCCTTTCCTAATGCTTCATAGCCGCCTACCGCTATATATTCATAAATATCCTCCGGATTGATCAACCCGCAATTTCGCAGCGCAACTCGAAGCTGTTTTTTGTAAAAGGTCATCTCTTCCTGCGTATTTACTTTTTCCTTTTTTTGGGGATCCTCATACAGGAGTCTCTCTACCCATCTGCCATTGACAATATGCTCCTCTACAATGGCCTTGGCATCCTTCAATCCTACACGGACATAAAATACATTATCTGGCTCAATTTTTATGATAGGCCCTTGTTCACAAAATCCAAAGCAGCCTGTCCGGATCACCTTAACTTGCTCGGCCATTCCGCGGGATTTTAAAAGGGCTTCCAGGATTTTAATGATTTTATCACTTTCGTTTGCATGGCACCCTGTACCACCACAGACTAAAATATTTTTTCCGGTTGTTGTAGTATCCCGGTGAAGTCTTAGTGCGATTTTGCCGGCAGATTTCTGCTTTATTTTATTTAACTCCTCCAGGGATCTTATCTGCATACCTCTGCTCCTTTCCGGCGATAAATATTTATAATATCATCGACATCCTCTACCTTAACCCTTCCATAAACCTTGTCATCCACCATGACCACAGGCGCCAGGCCGCAAGCGCCGATACAGCGGACATCCTTGATGGTAAACAGCCCATCCTCCGTAGTTTCATTGGACTCAATTCCAAGCCTTTCTTTAAACTTTTCAACGATTTTATCTGCTCCCCGCACAAAGCAGGCCGTTCCCATGCAAACACTGATGGTATGTTTTCCACTGGGTTTTGTAGTGAAGTAGGAATAAAAACTTACTACTCCATAAACTTCTGCACCGGGAATACCCAGCTTGCGGGCAATAAAAAGCTGCACATCTCTCGGGAGATATCCGAAAATATGCTGCGCTTTGTGAAGGATTTCAATTAGAGCACCTTTGGTAGTCTCCAGGCTGTTTATAAAAGATTCAAGTTCATCATATTTCTCCTTCGGGAATTCTTGCTCTACAGGTTCCATAACATCAATTTCCTGAGGTTTTGTCATAACAATCACCAACTTTTCCAAAATTATAAATGCATCTCCTATAGATAATTCCAAGGAAGGGGAACTTTAATACAGCTTTTAAAGCCAAACATTTTTATACATTTAAAAATGTTTGTATAAAAAAACTCCTCACCGGTTTAAATTTTCTGCCGGTAAGTTATCTTACATATTTTTTCATTGCCACCACATTCTGCACCAAAGCTAATTTAATGTTGAAAATTATAAATCTACCGCAAAAATGGCACCCCCGGCAACGGATGCCGGGGGTGCTTAAAGTTACAGCTTTTTCTTTGGTGCTTTGTTTACAGGAGGTATTCCTTTTTGATCTGCACCAATGAAAGGCGGCCTAAAAAAGAATGGCGGTCTGAAGAAGGGTGGCCTAATAAAGAACGGAGGCCTGAAAAAGGGGGGTCTAAAAAAAGGTCCAAATCCAAATGCCATAAAAATCACTCCCTTTTTTTACCATAATATTCATAAACAATGATAATGTGCAGAAAAAAGATGTTTTTATAGTTTTTTAGGACTTGGTACAATAAGACTTCACAATACCAATTGACAATTCCCCCAAGTTTAAACCTTTGCCCCCGACAACCATGAGCTTTGTTTTGTCGATGTCCTGGAAGCCAAGTACACATGATCAACTCAAAGGCCTGACCACGATCCATTTCTTCTTTCAGCGGGACTTTTTCAAATAACCGCCTCCAACACCTTGTACTTATCGGTAATCGGTCCAAAACACAGAGATACAGTTCTTTCTTGCTTTTGAAATTTGGTACAATTTATACAATAATAAAAGTGCCGATCGTAGAGACAATTCTCCTATGACCAGCACTTTATTTTATTACCTGAACTTGTCTTTAACCTCCGATAATCTTAGAATCATCCACAAATTAAAAATTGTTTATCTTCTTTACAATAATAAGCTGGAAAAATTTACCCTACATTATTAAACCTTATAAAACACTTAACAAAACCACTTTTCGCCGTTACTTATGGTACGGTTCATTATGTATAATCTTAAACCAACGATAAATCTGTTCCATTAACAACAACCTCACCAATTGGTGGGGAAAGGTGAGATTGGATAGAGCCAAAAGCAAGTTCGCCCGCTCAACCAGGGAAGGAGCCAGACCAATGGACCCTCCAATTATAAAGGTTAAATCACTTTTTCCAGAAAGGGCTAGGTCTTGTATTTTTCCGGCCATATCTTCGGATGACAACATTTTTCCCTTCAGATCCAACACCACCAAGAAGGTACCAGGTCGCAGCTTTTTTGCTAGCTTATCTGCTTCCTTCTGGCGTACCTGCTCTTCAATGGCCATTGGGGCATTTTCCGGACAGGGCTCATCGGGCACTTCGCTTATATCTACTTTGGCATAGGGAGTCAGTCGTTTTAAATATTCTTTGATTCCTTCCGCCAAATACTTTTCCTTAAGTTTTCCTACACATAAAATGCTAATTTTTATCATATTTATCTCCTGAATACTCAAAGATGAAATAAGGGCGTACCCAAGGCACGCCCTCTATTAGTTTAACCATAATTTAGTTGCCTATGCTCTTCGGATAAGGGCACCAAGGGAGGTTAGTTTTTGCTCAAGGTTGGTGTAGCCACGGTCAATATAGTGAACATTACTCAATTCAGTATCCCCATTGGCCATGAGTCCAGCGATAACAAGTGCAGCACCAGCCCGTAGGTCTGAGGCCTTAACCTTGGCTCCCTGTAGGGAGGGTACTCCTTCAATAACAGACATGCGCCCTTCGACCTTTATGTTAGCACCCATGCATTTTAATTCATCAGCAACCCTAAAACGATTTTCAAAGATATTTTCAACAATAATGCTGGTTCCGGACACAGTTGCTAGGAAGGACATCATTTGAGACTGCATATCTGTGGGAAAGCCCGGATAGGGCATGGTTTTAATATCAATGCTTTTTGTCTGAACATCCGTTGCATTAACCAGAATGGTGTCTTCACTAACTTCTACTTCTATATTCGCTTCCCGCAATTTTGCAGTTAAGGGTTCCAAATGCCGTGGTATAACATTTTCTAGCAAAACTTCACCCCGGGTAGCTGCCGCAGCCACCATAAAGGTTCCTGCTTCAATCCTGTCAGGGATAACAGTGTAACGACCACCCTTTAAGTGAGTCATCCCTTCAATTTTAATTAAATCAGTTCCTGCTCCACGAACCTTAGCACCCAGAGCGTTTAAGAAGTTAGCTAAATCTACAATTTCAGGCTCTTTAGCAGCATTTTCAATAATGGTCTGGCCATCGGCTAAGCAAGCAGCCATCATAATGTTTTCGGTGGCACCTACGCTGGGAAAGTCTAAATAAACCCTGGCCCCAGTAAGTCGTCCGGTTTTTCCCTGTATGGTACCCCGTTCCAAATTCATTTCCGCACCAAGGCCCATGAGACCTTTGAAATGCAAGTCCATGGGACGAACACCTATGTTACACCCACCGGGTAAAGATACCGAAGCTTTGCCATAACGGGTCAACATAGGACCCAATAAAAGGTTGGATGCCCTTAACTGCTTTACCAAATCATAGGGTGCTTCTTCAATAATCCGGTCTGGGCTTTTTAGAGATAAAGATTCTTCTCCTAGCCAGCGGACTTTTACCCCCATGGTTCCCATTATTTCTAACAAAATACGAACATCGCTAATATCCGGAATGTTATCTAAAACAACCTCATCCTGCGCCAATAATGCACCGCATAAAATAGCGAGGGAAGCGTTTTTTGCACCACTTACCTTTATTTTTCCATGGAGCGGTTGTCCTCCTGTTATTATGAGTTTGCTCAAGTGTTTTGACCTCCTAATTGTAATCGCTCCCCGATCAACTAAATTATATTCTCTGATCACATGGTAATTCCTGCTTTTTTATCTATATCTGGCTAAAAATACTACAATTTATCCAATTATTCTTGTTCTTTAGCCCAATTCTTATAGTTTCCTTCAAAGTCTACCATCTCATTATTTAAAACCATTACAAGTGCATCTTCCATTTTATTGCCAGAGGCCAAGCTTTCTAAAATCCTTTTTAGGGAATCTTCCCCGTATACCTCGGCTATATAGCGGACGGCCAGGTACGACTGGCGATAAGCCAGTGGTTGGTTGGGCAGGTTATCAAAGTAAGCATCCATCTCATCCAGCGTGTATAGTGGTTGCTTTAAGGAAGCCTGTTTGTCATCAAATTCGAAGCCTGTAAGTTTATACTCCTCGTATTGAGCTATGCCTTCGGTAAACCAGCGGGTATAGTTGCCAGCGGTCTTGTAATCCACCACTAGATGGGTAAATTCATGGGCCATAGGGCCAGATTGCATAAACTCTTCTCGGTACTTATCTAGGTCTTCCTCACTTAACCATACATTGGGTGACAGCACACGAATAACCCCGGCCCAATAGACGCCCATGGCGCTCTCGTTGGCTTCCCAACCAAAATTACGATTTAATTCCAGCCGTGAAGGATAAACTATAATGGGTATTTTTCCCTTTCCGGTGTAACCATATTTTTCTGCAATGGGAGTGTAAAATTTCTCCGCAGCTGCGAGGACTAATTTCGCATCCTCTTCATTCCCCGGGGTAAAGCGAACATTAAAATGTTCACCCTTCAGGGTGTCCATACTTCTTGTGGTCCACAAGGCTTTTTGCTTCAATCCTTCTCGAAAAAGGTTATAATTAGTGTTCTTAAAAACCTGTGGTAGTTTCATAAAAAAAGCCGCCAGAATCAGTAAGGCAGCAAAGGTTATCCCTAAATACTTGTTTCCAAACATGCTATTCATGGTTTTTATAATTTGAGGCATGATTGCACCCCCACTTTCTAAACTAACTGATTAATCAGTTCCTATTATATTATTATTTTTAGGCCAGTCCTAGTGGAAATAATAAGAAGCCGAGCATTACTGCCCGGCTTCAGCCTTCCAAGCTTCAATAAATTTACGAGCTTCGTCTGCCCTAGGACCTTCTTTTTGAGAAGCTAAAAATTTCTCCATGTGACTAATGGCCAGCTTATAATCTCTCTTTTCTCCTAATAGCTTCGCATACTGGTAGTTTACCTCCGCATTACTGGGCTCCACTTCCAAGGCGTTCTTTAATTCTTGTTCAGCGGCATCCAGTTTTCCTTGGGTGTAATATAACAAAGCTAAATTTTGGCGGGATGAGATATCTTTGGGATCTAACTTAACTAATTTTTCATAGCTTTCTCTGGCTAGATCCACCTTGCCAGCCTGTATATAATAAGAAGCAAGGGCCGCTAAAAGACCTTTATCCTCTGGGTTTTTCTTTGCCTGTAATTCTAAGTTTTGAATTCGTTCTTCAAGGGTCGTGGCTGTGTCTGTTTGACCGGTGATATCACCAATGCCTGTCCATGCTATGGATGAAGCGATCAAACCAATGGATAACACAGCGGCCAGTACACCAAAGATAATTTTTTGCATCCTCTTTTGCCTTTTACTCATTCCTTTAAAGAACAAATCAATCACCTCAATATATTCCCATTAATTGCTATGGACAATCATAACAAATTGTTTATAAAAAGTAAACCTCCCATGAAACAAACGGGAGGTTTGTAACGTCTTATAGGTAACCAACGGGATTTTTTGGAACTCCGTTGACAATGACCTCAAAGTGAAGGTGTGGTCCAGTGGACCTTCCTGTGGAACCGACGTTGCCTATGCTTTGGCCCCGCTCTACGTTTTGGCCAACACTTACATTAATAGTGGACAGGTGTGCATAACGTGTAACAATACCGTTGCCGTGGTTAATGTCTACACATTTACCATAGGCTCCATACCAGCCAGCCCGAATAACTCGACCGGAATTATAGGCTCCGACAGGAGAACCATAGGCCTTTGCTAAATCCACCCCTGTATGCATGCGCCCCCCCCTCTTACCAAAGGGAGAGATAATGGCACCGGAGGGTCTGTAGCCACGGGAGGCCACCATTGTTTGGGCACTACGTTCAATAATCTGCGGCTTAGCCTGTTTTATGATATTTACATTCAAGACTTCTCGTTCGGTTTCTAACCCATTAACAGCCACAATTTTATATGTAACTTCCTTTAAACCTCTTTCAGATTTCTGCACAACCCTGCTTTGTCCAAAGGGAAGTTTTGCATTCTTTCTTACCTGCTGGGGAAGAGCCGTTTCTTCCTTTACAGTTTTTTCAGCTGTGGCCACTACGTTTAGTAATGGATCTGCTGCACCAATCATTTTGATTTTTTGTCCAATTTGCATTCTTTCTGGAGTAAAGTTGGGATTGGCTGCTTGCAAATCCTCCGGGCTTACATTAAATTTATTGGCGATCTCCCAAAGGGTTTCCCCTTCCTTCACAGTGTGATAGCGGGGAACACCATTTTCTCCTTTGAGACGTTTAATGGCATCTTCCATCGATAAGATTTTGCTTGTTTCTACTGGTACATTGGCAACGGCTACTTTTTCCTGGAAGTCTACTTTAAACTCCGGGCCAACTTTATACTCCTTTTTGAGCTCAGCTAAAACTTTCTCCGCAGTTGCTTTATCCTTTACAGCAACTTTCAAGCCGTTATTTACCTTAATACCGGAGGCAATTGCCTCAAAGGTCAATTTTTCCGATAAACGTTGCTTGAGCACTTCTTCACTTGCAATATCACCATTTTTTTTGGTTTTCTGATATGTAATGTTTTGCAGAGGTTTTACATTGGAACCCTTCTTTTGATTCTCTTTAATTAACGAAGCAATAACTTGTTCTGCTTGGGCTTGGTCTTTAGCCATTGCCGCCACTTGCCCATCCACGACCACTGCACAGGCACTCTGGGCATTGGCAAATGAAAAACCACCCACCACAAGGGCCAAAACTAAAAACACAGCTACTCCCTGTCTAATTGCCTTCGGTTGTTTGCCAAACCATGACTTAAGGTGCGTTATTGTTTCCTTTACTTCCATGAGTCATCTCCTTTCGATAACCTTTGCTTTTGTTATCTATGGAACCCTATTATTTTTCTAAATATGTCGGAGAAAGCCAAAATATAGCGGAATTATTATACCACTTTTTTCAGTTTAAGTAAACAATTAGCTAAAAAGAGACCCCCCATCCCAAAGATAAGGGATGGGGGGTCAGATTAAGATTATGCTAAACCGGCTTGTTTAACCTTTAGGTAAATGGCGCACTCAAAACGCTTCTTCGCCAATTGGCAACCCAATTGATATGGTTTTAACATGTCATTATTAAAGGTATGGGCATTGGCATGGCA
Source organism: Desulforamulus reducens MI-1 (assembly GCF_000016165.1). Classification (GTDB taxonomy): domain Bacteria; phylum Bacillota; class Desulfotomaculia; order Desulfotomaculales; family Desulfotomaculaceae; genus Desulfotomaculum; species Desulfotomaculum reducens. The sequence goes on from NC_009253.1 coordinate 3,578,806, forward strand.
ACCCCCGCTACAGTAAAACTTAGCCCAGCAGTTCACACATTCCTCTTTGTTATAGATATGGGCCTGACGGAACTCTTCAATAATCTCCTGTTTTTGTACCCCATCTTTAACATTGCCCACTAAAAATTCCGGCTTACCCACAAACTGGTGGCAAGGGTAGAGCTCGCCCTCCGGGGTAACTGCAAGGTATTCGTAGCCTGCTCCGCAACCAGATAAACGCTTAGGCAGACAGGGGCCTCCATTAAGGTCAATATTAAAGTGAAAAAAATTAAGCGGCTCGCCTGCCTCCATCCGAACTAGGAGTTCCCTAGTTAGTTTGTCGTATTCTTCCATAAGCATAGGCACATCTTCAGGCTTAAAGGCATAATCTGTGTCACTTCCTGCTACGACGGGCTCAACGGAGATATCTTTAAAGCCCTGTTCGGCCATATGCAAAACATCGCGGCTAAAGTCTAAATTATGGCGGGTAAAGGTTCCCCGGATAACATAGCCAGCCGGTGGTTCTTGTTGTACATATTCCTGAAAGGCAGATACTACCCTGGTATAAGAACCCCTGCCACCAGGAGCAGGTCTCATTTGATCGTGTACTTCCGGACGACCGTCCAGACTTAGCACGGCTGCCATTTGATTGTCAATCAGGAATTGTTGAACTTCTTTATTTAAAAGAACACCATTGGTGGTCAGGGTATATTTAATCTCTTTGCCAGCTTCCTTCGCCCGTTCCCTGCCATAGGGTACCAGTTCTTTAATAACCTTAAAGTTTAACAAAGGCTCACCGCCGAAGAAGTCTATCTCCACATGTTTACGATTCCCAGAATGTTGGATAAGAAAATCGATGGCAGCACGCCCTGTTTCCGCCGATAATAGACCGGAAGGACCCCCAAATTTGCCCTCTCCGGCAAAACAATATTTGCAACGTAAGTTGCAATCATGGGCTGCATGGAGGCATAAGGCCTTTACCACTCCGTCCCTTTTGGGCCGATATCCCTCCTGATGGGGATCGGTGGTAAATAAAAATCCTTCGTCCACTAATGATTTTATTTCCTCCAGAGCCTGCTCAATTTCATCCGGTGAATATTTATCTGCAAACCTTTGTTGAATTTCTTCTTTGGGGTGCTTTTGGTATTCCTCTAAAATATCCCACACCACTTCATCCACCACATGGACAGAGCCACTGTGGACATCCAGTACAATTCGAACACCGTCAAATTTAAATTTATGTATCATAAAACCCTCCATAGAAAACTTGGCTGTAGCCATACCCTAAGGGCACGAAAAGTTTTGCACTTTCTGGTATGCCAAAAAAAATTACCTTATCCCCAGGGGGAAAAGGATCCCAAGGAGATAAGGTTGTTTTTTGCGGTATCCACTCATGCTTAGGCCTGCTTAGCACAAACCTGATTACCTACTGTGCAAGATGTCTTGCAAGCAGATTGGCAGGAAGTGGCACATTCTCCGCAACCGCCGGTTTTTAGAGTTGCTTTTAAGGAGTTTTTATTTAAGGTCTTAATGTGTTTCATAATTCTCTCATCCCCTTTCCGCATTCAATTATAAGACACCTAGTTTGTCCAAGGCAAGAAAAACTTGGTTCTCTACATGAACATCTATAGGTGGGGGCATTTCTTAATACAACAAAAAGCCCCACCACTTCGGTGAGGTTCTTATAAAAAATTGGAGCGGGTGACGAGGATCGAACTCGCAACCCTCAGCTTGGGAAGCTGATGCTCTACCATTGAGCTACACCCGCATTGTTATTTATAATTATATCCATAATCCAAAAGTCTGTAAACATAAATAAAAACAAAATTTGGTGACCCCTACGGGATTCGAACCCGTGTTACCGCCGTGAAAGGGCGGTGTCTTAGACCACTTGACCAAGGGGCCACAAATTTTGTGGATTGGTGATCCATCCGCGACTCGAACGCGGGACACCCTGATTAAAAGTCAGGTGCTCTACCAACTGAGCTAATGGATCATTTATTTTCGTAATGAGTCAAAAAAACAAAAATTTGGTGACCCCTACGGGATTCGAACCCGTGTTACCGCCGTGAAAGGGCGGTGTCTTAGACCACTTGACCAAGGGGCCACAAATTTTTGTGATGGTGATCCATCCGCGACTCGAACGCGGGACACCCTGATTAAAAGTCAGGTGCTCTACCAACTGAGCTAATGGATCATTTATTTTTAGGTGGCAGGCCGCACACCTCACATACGATATATTACAGCATACGTCATCATGTGTCAACAAGTTTGTCCACAAAACTTTACCTTAAATTTTAACATGTGTGTACTATTGTTGGAAAAAGACTAATTGAAGAGACCTCCAGTCTCATGTAAGGTTAACAACAATACAATAATATAAAACAGGGGTCCCAAAGGGACCCCTGCAATTTAATTAAATAAATCTTCCAGAATAATGGTTTGGCTACGTTTTACACCTACACTAATCAAAGAAATTTTAACCTCGGTTAGCTCAACAATCCGTTCTAAATAACGTTTTGCATTCTCCGGCAGGTCTTCGTAACGGGTTACGTTGGAGATATCCTCACTCCAACCGGGGAAGTCTTCATAAACTGGTTCACACTTAGCCAGTTCTTTTAAAGAAGCGGGGAATTCCCGAATAATCTCTCCCTTATACCGATAGCCCGAGCAAAGTTTAATCACCGGTAAGCCGGATAGAACATCTAGTTTCGTTATAGCTAAACTGTCCAGCCCGCTAATCCGGGCAGCATAACGAACTATCACCGCATCAAACCAACCACAACGACGGGGACGTCCTGTGGTGGTACCATACTCATTACCATTTTTTCTAATTTCTTCACCTAGGCCATCATTTAGCTCAGTGGGGAAGGGACCTTCTCCAACCCGGGTAGTATATGCCTTAACAATACCCAAGGCCCGGTTGATTTTAGTCGGTCCTACACCACTTCCCAGGCAAGCTGCTGCTGCTGTGGGGTGAGATGAAGTTACATAGGGGTAGGTACCATGATCCAGATCCAGCAATGTTCCCTGAGCACCTTCAAAAAGAACGTTCTTACCTTCTTTAATGGCATTGTGTACCAGTACGGAAACATCCTCTGTCATGGGCTCCAGCATTTCTGCATAACCCTGATATTCCTTAAGAACTTCTTCGTATTCAAAACCCTTGGTATTATAGAGTTTTTCAAATATCTCATTTTTGCATTCAATGTTATTCTTCAGTAACTTGGGAAACTCCTCTTTATCAATAAGATCCACAACCCGGATACCGACCCGTGAAGCTTTATCAGTATATGTAGGTCCAATACCCCGTTTCGTGGTTCCAATTTTCCCTTCGCCCTTTTGTTCTTCTTCTACAGCGTCCATTTTACGGTGATAGGGCATAATGATGTGGGAACGTTGGCTTACACATAATCTGCCGGTTTTGACACCACGCTCAGCCAAAGAGTCCAATTCCTGTTTTAATACTTGAGGGTCAATAACGACACCATTACCAATTACGCACAGCTTCTCAGGGTGTAAAATACCGGAGGGAATCAAGTGAAGTTTAAATTCAGCATCATCCACCACCACTGTGTGACCGGCGTTATTACCACCTTGGTAACGCACAATGATTTCTGCTTTCTCAGCTAGAAAATCGGTTATTTTTCCCTTTCCTTCGTCACCCCACTGGGCACCGATGATAACAACTGTTGACATAGTGCACCTCCTAAAGCCTGGCCTTATTATAAATCAACGGGAAACCATATTTACAAAGAAAACTTAGCCGGCACCATACCCTGTAGTCTCTGATCTTTTTTGGCACCGGCGACATCCTTTCTTACCCTTGTACATATCGGAAAGTTCTATAGTTTCTGTTATAGTAAAGAACTTTTATTCACGAACTACATGAATAAAGAGCCTTAATTTTCTTCTCCATTGTATAAAGCCAGCTTTTTTATACTTATTTCCTGGTAGATATTCTTCCCGCTGAAATAAAAATAACCCAAATAGCAACTTAAAAAGTTATCCATTTGAGTATTCAGCCAATACCTCCAGTGTTTAAGTGTACTGTACTTAAAAAAACAATTATAAGCAGTCCCAAACAGAATTATACTAACCCAGTTTCTTTATATTGTCAATATCTCTAAACAGAATATACAATATTCTCATTGTAAAAGTGGATTGTTCTATCTGTCACAATCCACTTTTTTAGTCTCGTTTGGCTAAGTTAACAAATTTTACAAATTCCTTGAAAAAGCCCAATTCCACTGGGCCAACAGAACCGTTACGCTGCTTCGCAATAATTATTTCTGCGATGCCCTTCTTTTCTGAATCCGGATTATAATACTCATCCCGATAAATAAACATAATTATGTCAGCATCCTGCTCAATGCTGCCACTTTCCCGCAGGTCAGACATCATAGGATGTTTGTCGGTACGGCTCTCCACCGCACGGCTCAACTGGGATAGCGCCAACACCGGAACACTTAGCTCCTTGGCCAAGCCCTTTAATTTCCTTGATATCTCGGCAATTTCCTGTTGACGGTTTTCAATACGCTTACCACCAGACATTAATTGCAGGTAGTCAATAATCACCAATCCTAGCCCCTTCTCAGCCTTCAAGCGCCTGCACTTGGACCTTACTTCCCTTACCGTAGCTGCACCTGTATCATCCAAGAAGATGGGCGCCCGGGATAAGTGCCTGGCAGCCTCGCTTAGCTTACCCCAATCTTCATCGGCAATGTTGCCGGTTCTGACTTTATGGGCATCTACCATTGCTTCCGAACAAAGCATACGTTGTACCAGCTGTTCTTTGGACATTTCTAAGCTGAATATGGCCACTGGAATCTGATGTTTGAGTGCCGCATACTGACCACATAGGATAGCAAAGGCCGTTTTACCCATACTGGGACGTGCTGCCAGAATCACCAAATCTCCCGGCTGAAAGCCGTTGGTCATGTTGTCCAGTTCAATAAAACCCGTCGGTACACCCGTAATTTTACCCCTGTTATTATAGACCTGTTCAATATTCTCAAAGGCCTTAATTAAGATTTCTTTTATTGGGGTAAAACTATCGGTGCTACGACGTTGGCCCAGCTCTAAAATTGAACGTTCAGCGTCCTCCAGTAGCTCCTCCGGGCTTTCTGTCCCTTCGTAGCCCCTGGAGGATATGCGGGTGGTGACCGAGATAAGCGCCCGGGAGAGCGCCTTTTCCTCCACGATACGGGCGTAATATTCCGCATTGGCTGCGGTTGGTACTAAATTGGCGAGGGTGGCTACATAGGTTACACCACCTATTTTTTCCAGATCTCCCCTGTCCCTCAGGATATCCGAAACGGTAATTAAGTCAACCGGGCGTCCTGCTTCGGCCAATTCTAAAATAACCTCATAGATAATCCGATGACTGTCCCGGTAAAAATCCTCCGGTTTTAGGAATTCCATAACACGGAAAATGGCGTCCCTCTCCAGGAGCATCGCTCCCAGTACCGATTGTTCTGCTTCTAAATTCTGTGGTGGTACACGATCTAGCATAGGCATCCCTCTCGGTAAATATTTAGGGTCTATCCCTAAGTTAAACGCACCAGCCGCCGTTTCTGCGATCAATAACCACGGCTAATGGCGAATGGAAGGGACTAGACCCCATGAAAATAATTTAATTGATTAACTGGCAATACTGGCTGAACTAGCCTTTGGCAGAATATATTTTAATATTTCTTCTACATTTTGAATGGGAATTACTTCGATTCCCTTTATATCTGACGGTACATCTTTAATGTTTTCCTTGGGAATAAAGACCCTTTTAATGCCTGCTTGTTTTGCACCGTAGATTTTCTCAAAGACTCCACCAACTGCCCGGACTTTACCTTGAATGGATACTTCTCCGGTTACTGCAATATCCTGGGGAATCGGTTGAGTTTGAATAGCGCTTAACATGGCCAGCATAATTGCTACTCCTGCAGAGGGTCCGTCAATACGTCCCCCACCCACAACGTTGACATGGATATCGTAATTACCGATATCTTCACCGGTAATTTTGCGAATAACTGAAGCTGCGTTAAATACAGAATCCTTGGCCATGCTGCCAGCGGTATCGTTGAAACGAATATTTCCCTGGTCCTGTTTGCGGGCTGGGAAAGCAACAGCTTCGATTTCCAAAACCGATCCAAGATATCCAGCTACCCCTAACCCAAAAATTTTTCCTACTTCAGCTTCATCGGAAGCCTTGTTTAAAACATAAGGAGTCAACCGGCTTACCTGTACAACTTCATAAACATCCTGCTTTGTAATATACACCTTATCTTCCAATTGCTCCTGCTGTTGACGAAAACAAGCTAAACCATATGCATCAGCCAGGATATTAATTGCCTTTCTTCCCTCAATGGTATATTCGGCAATAATTTCTGGGACTTGCTTGTCTATCTCTACTTTTAATTTTTGGGCTGCTTGTTTAATAATACCTTGGATGGCAGTGGGGGTAAGGGGCTCAAAAAATACTTCTGCACAGCGGGAACGAACAGCTGGATTGATGTCCTCTGCATCCCGGGTGGTGGCACCAATTAAAACAAAGTCTGCCGGTGCACCTTCTTCAAAAATCTTTTTAATATATTTGGGTACATTGTTATCAGTTGAGTCATAATAGGCAGAATCAAAGAATACCCGTTTATCCTCCAACACCTTTAAGAGTTTATTCTGTAAAGCTGGGTCCAGTTCACCGATTTCATCAATGAATAGAATTCCTCCATGGGCATCGGTTACTAACCCTAGCTTGGGTTCCGGAATACCTGTTTCCGCCAAGTCCTTACGTGCTCCCTGATAGATGGGATCATGTACAGAACCCAATAGAGGGTTGGTAACTTCCCTTGGGTCCCAGCGAAGGGTTGTCCCATCCACTTCCACAAAGGGCGCGTCCTTTGCAAAGGGTGCCCCTTTTATCCCTTTAGAAACTTCCAAAGCCAGACGAGCTGCGGTGGTTTTTCCTACGCCCGGTGGTCCGTAAAGGATAATGTGCTGGGGGAAGGGGGACGCAAGTTTTGCCAGTAGTGCCTTGACCGCCCTTTCCTGGCCTATTACCTCTTCAAAGCTCTCGGGTCTAAGAATTTCCATGGCAGAAGCCGCCAATTTCTTAGAATCTAACTTTTCTAAAATAGCCAGTCTTTTTAAAGTCTGGGCATTTTCCGGTCCTGCATTTTCTTTTATAATTTGCATTTTAATCTCACGAATGTAATCTTCGTGACGCTGATTCATTTTTTCGCCGATTTTCTTTTCTAATTCTTCTTCAACGGTACGTCGGGCAATATTATCAGCTATTTCATCTTGTAAGCTTTCTAAGATAGCCGGGACCTCTTCAATGGTAGGCAGTGCTTCGTATGTTGGATCTTCAAATACCAGCTTTTGCAATGCCAGTACTCTTTCCTCTATTCTTTCGGAACGCATCAATTGTAAGGCTTCCAATTTTCCGGCCCGGAGCACCAATTTATCAGAACCATAAAGCTGGCTTAACAAATTATAAATGGCGGTAACCTGCCGCTGTAGTTGGTCTTGGAAAGACAATTCTTTGGACTCCTGCTCATTGGTGTCGCCCGTGAACCTTTCGAGGAAAACTTTCATTTCTGTTGCTCCTTTCAAACGCCTTGTCCTGTCCCGGTTCCTGTTATGATTAGTCCATAGACGCCACTTCTACGTTAATATCAGCCTGAGCCACCGGATGGATTTTAAGGGTAATTTTATATGTTCCTAGGTTTTTGATAGGTTCCTTTAATACAATCTTCTTTTTATCAATACTATAGCCATGTTGAGATTTTAAACCATCAGCAATATCTTTATTACTAATGGCCCCAAAAAGGCGTCCTGCATCACCAACTTTAACTTTCAATGCCACCGTTAAACCATTAATTTTGGCTGCCAATGCCTTGGCTTCTGCTTCTTCCTTTTGTTTCTTAGCAGCCTGGGTTTGTTTTTGGGTTTTTAATTCCTTCAGTTTACTCTCTGTGGCAGGTGCAGCCAGATTCTTAGGGTATAAGAAGTTTCTGGCATAACCCTCAGAAACATTCACAATATCACCTTTTTTTCCAAGCTTAACAACATCCTGTAATAATACAACTTGCATTGGTAATCCCCCTTTATAATGATCAATTTGTTATTTGTCTTTTTTCTGTATTGGTCTCCGAAGATTTAAAATGGTATCCACAAGACCCAATAGTACCACAGCCATATACATAAAACCAATGTATAAAATCAGGAGTACAGTAAGCATTATTTTAAAGGGTTTTGATAACTGTAATTGCTTGAAATAATATACAACCACTGCCAGGCCAATAATAAAGAAAGTAAATCCGAAGATGGTTAACAGATTTTGACCAATTATTTTAACAACAGAAAAATCAAATTTATCACCGATCAGAAGAAAGAGTAAACCAAGGATAATCCCCCAGATACTATACCAAGGCAACCGCCACTGGCTAAAGGGTGGTAAATTATTAACCCTGTAATTAAGCCTTTTCAGGACCTTACTTCCCACCATGTAGGTAAGGACCGTAGAAAACACCGCAAATATAAGATAGGCAGCAGGTAATAGCAAAACGGAGGTTTTTATGCTTGTTCTCATCAAAGCCTGCTGATCTGCGGGTACCGGATAACCGATTTCTTGATACGTTGTAAAAACTCTATTGAGTGATTCATTTAAGGCTGATTGAATTAAATCTAGGTTTAGTCCTGTTACAAAAATACCTAACGTAATAACAATGATAGAAGCAATGGCCGATACAATGGATGCTGTTATCAAGGCATGTCCCGCTGAAACATAATTTTTATATAAAAGGCCCAGCACTAGACCCAAAGGGCCAAACTGTATAAACATCACCAGTACTTGTATGGGGTTTGGATAGATGACCATCATCAAAAGACCTGTAACCACCAGTGATAGAAATGCAACCTTTAAATCTCTTCTTCTTACCAATACTGCCAGGGGTATTGGCATTAACATACTGATAACTAAAAAAAACGGGGGTATAAACATCCCCAATAAACCGAGCATGGCCGTAATTCCTGCCATAAATGCACCTTCAACCAAGGCACGGGTATCACGAAAGGAAGCCAAAAAACAATCACCTCTTCTTGTCAACTAAGTATTTCTATCCCTTTAATTATTGACTTAAACATAGCAGATATATAGATAACCTATATCTGCTTTAAGCCCTGCAATAAGTTTTATATTTCTTGTTATAGGGTTATCTTGAAACAACTAATCATTCGCTGGTACATACTATATTTCCTGCCTTTAGAAGGTGTTATTTGTTCCCGTCATTGGTTAAATAAGCGCTTTAAAACTAATAATATCCAAATTCACCTATATGTTCTAACATGTTTTTTGGTTAACCCTTCAGTAGTACTGAACCTAGGCATATAGTAACCACCCTCAAAATGTAAATAAAAAACTGCTAACCACCTGTTAGCAGGGCTTTTCTATAATAAAGATTCTAATTTATTCAATAAAGCTATCAAGTCTTCTACTTCATCCTCACTCATTTTGCCGGAAATTTTCGCTTTAATGCTCTCATCCAAACTGGGATACTGTCCCTTTAATCCTTTGGCTTTATCCGTAAGAAATATCCTTACCACACGCCGATCCTCCTGGTTTCTTTCTCGGCATACCAATCCATCTCTTTCCATTCGGTCTATTAAAGAAGTAATGGTGCTGGCCTTTAAAAACATTTTTTCTCCCAGTTCTGTAATTGTCAGGCCATCATTTCTCCATAGTTTAAGCAACGCAGAGAGGGGAGCCGCATCCAAACCCATTTTATCCGCTAATCCAGAAAATTCAATTTGAATTTTTTTATATGCCATGTAAAGACTTAAGGCTAATTTATTTTCCATAATAGTAATTAGACCCCTTATAAATTTTGAAATTATTATACAGGTATCTTTCAGTATTGTCCATGAAATCCATAAAATACATTAAAACCTTTTAAAATAATATATCAATAATCAAGTTATGTTTTCTAGGCAAGAAAAAGGGAGTGTCACAAAACTACGTTTTAGTAGCTAGCTTATACGACAACTACGGATTCTTCGGGACCCAGAGTCTATATTTTAGAAATTAAAAAGGAACTGTTGCAGTAAGAACTTCTGGTTCATTGTGCAATAGTCCCTTTTTTAATATTCTATGCTTCTGTGCTAAAGGGCAACAGAGCAATATTACGAGATCTTTTAATAGCAGTGGTCAACATGCGCTGGTGATGTGCACAGTTGCCAGAAATACGACGGGGCAAAATTTTGCCACGCTCGGTAACATATTTTCTCAGCTTGGAAGTTTCTTTATAGTCAATAGAAGTTGCTTTATCTACACAGAAGCTGCATACACGCTTTCTACCTCTACGTCCACGCTCACGTTTCACAGTTTTCCCTCCTTATTCGGGCACTGATATGCCAAGTCTAACCCTAGAACGGTATGTCATCTCCGTTAAAGCTAATTTCGCTTCCAAAACCACTGCCGCTACCGCTACCACTGTTAAACTGGCCACCACCCTGGTTGTCCCTGTCTTTGGGCCAATCCAGGAAGCGGATAGAGTCTGCCACAACTTCTGCAGCTTTACGTCTTATACCCTGGCTGTCATCATAGGAGCGGATTTGTAAACGACCATCCACAGCAATTAAGCGACCCTTGCCTAGGTTATTAGCACAGGTTTCAGCCAGCTTTTGCCATACAACAATGTCAATAAAATCCGTTTCCTTTTCTCTTTCTCTATTAAATTGCGGGCGATCAACCGCTATTGTCAGTCTTGCCACAGCAACGCCATTTGTGGTATATCGTAGTTCTGGATCCCGGGTCAGACGCCCAATTAATATGATCTTATTGAGCATTTAAAAACACCGCCTTGGGTTTGTTCTATCCATTTACTATTCGCCTTCGCGAATGATCATGTGACGAACTATATCATCATTAATTTTCATAACCCTGTCAAGTTCAGCAGAAGCCGCAGGTTCTGCTTTGAACTGCATTAATACGTAGATACCTTCTTTGATCTTGTTGATCTCATAGGCCAGACGACGCTTACCCCACTTGTCTAGTTTGGTAACTTCGGCGCCCTTTTCTTCTACAACAGACTTAAATTTTTCCATCAATGCAGTTACTTTTTCCTCTTCAACTTCGGGTTTGATGATGTACATTACTTCGTAGTTGCGCACAATAGTTCACCTCCTCCCTCCGGACTAACGGCTCTACCCCTTGGTAGAGCAGGGTGGGCAACATGCCTTTAAAGGCACTGTAAAATTATATCACCAATATATATAAAGGGCAAGTATTGATTTGTCTTGCTTATTTTTCTTCCTTATAGTCACCTTGGCTACTTATGACTGCCTTAACACTTTTTTCGAATTTTGGTCTGGGCAGCATAAGAACCCGATTACACTTTTGGCATTTGATGCGAAAATCAACCCCGGTCCGCATGACCTCCCAGGTGTCGCAGCCACATGGATGGGTCTTACGGGTTTTTACCACATCTCCCACTTGATATTTATGCATTGTCAGCACCTCCCCCAGTGGTAATAAGTACCCTGCGTGGATAAGGGATTTCAATACCTTCTTGGTCGAACACCTCTTTAATTCTCTTTCTTAGCTGTCGCTCAATTTCCCACTGATACATGGGCTTAGTTTTAGCAGTAATTCGTATAACGACATCGGATTCACCAAATCTGACAACTCCTAGTACATTAGGCCCTTCTATTAAGACCTCTGCCCAGGTTTTTGCAAATTCTTCACTCATCACTTTCAGCACTTCAATGGCCCTGTCGACATTTTCCTCGTAGGATATTCCTATTTCAACCAATGACAACATACCACCACGATTATAGTTGGCCACTTGATCAATAATTCCATTTGGAATAATATGCAGTTGACCACCAACCTCCCTAATTTTGGTTACCCTCATACCAATCTCTTCTACGGTGCCAGTAACACCTGCAACTGTAACATATTCGCCAACTGCATATTGGTCTTCAAATAAAATAAAGAATCCCGTAATGATATCCCGCACTAGGTTTTGTGCTCCAAAGCCCACTGCCAACCCCAGTATACCAGCACCGGCCAGTATGGTCTTGGCTGCATTGGGAATAAATATCTCGATAATGGACATGGCAGCTACAAAGTAAACAATATAGCGGAGGGCGCTTTTTAGCAAACCCGCTAAGGTTTGAGCTCGATTGTCACTAAAAAATTTTCCCGGTTTTGCAATAAATAATTTTTCAATGACCTTACTGCCGAAATAGATGGTAAATCGGGCCAGAATTAGGGTCGCAATAATTCTAAAGGTATTACTAATGGCCCTTTGTATATCATTTATGGTATATAGGCCCAACATCCATTCCTTTAAATCATTTAACTCCATAAAATCTCCTCTCTTAATACTTTCGCCCGATCATTATACATAGGCTAATATATTTAGGCCATAAAGAAATTTTTGTAGGTTCTGTAGCTTTCAAAAATATCCGCTTTACTGGCAATTTCCATGGGGGCATGCATAGACAGCAGCGGTACACCACAATCAACCACTTCAAATCCAAGTTCCGATATCATATGGGCGATGGTGCCACCACCTCCCTGGTCTACTTTACCTAATTCCCCGGTTTGCCAAGTGATATTATTTTGGTTTAACATATTTCTTATAAATGCAATATATTCCGCATTGGCATCGTTGGTTTCATACTTACCCTTGACACCAGTATATTTTGTGATTACCACGCCGCCGCATAAATGGGCAGCGTTTTGTTTTTCCAATACTCCTTCAAAATTGGGATCCACTGCAGCTGTTACATCTGCAGAAAGGGCAATGGATTTCTCAAAGATATTGTACAAGGCTAATGCATTAAATTGGTTATACAATCTAACTCCAATTTCACTAACCGCATTTTGTAAAAATCGGCCCATCATACCGGTATTGCCGGTACTGCCAATCTCCTCCTTATCTATGAACAATGCTACCGCAGTTCGGGTGGGTTGATTTGCATCTAAAATTCCCTGCAGGGAGGTATATACGCAAACTCTGTCATCCTGTCCATAGGCTCCTACCATGCTCCGGTCAAGTCCCACATCATAGGCTGGACCCGCAGGAACTGCTTCTAATTCTGCACTGATAAAATCTTCTTCTGTTATACCATACTTTTGGTGTAACAGTTTTAATATATTTAGCTTCACCGCCGTATCCTTTTCTCCATTCTGAAGGGGAATACCTCCAATTAAAAGATTGAGTTGTTCACCTTCAAATGCCTCCATTAATTTTTTGGCCATCTGATCCTTGGCCAGATGGGGCAAAAGATCCGTAACGGTGAATACAGGATCACCGGGGTTATCACCAATGGTTACATCCACAAGCTGTCCATTGGATTTACAAATAACTCCATGAAGAGCTAGGGGAATTGCCAACCACTGATATTTTTTAATTCCACCATAGTAGTGGGTCTTAAAAAGACCTAAACCTTCATCCTGATATAAGGGGTGTGGTTTTAAATCCAATCTTGGTGCATCAATATGGGAACCAACTAGGCTAATACCCATATCCAGCCCCTTTTGTCCAATAATAGCCAATGCCACAACCTTTCCTTTGCTGCTGATAATGATTTTATCTCCGGCTTTCAGGTTTTGACATTGCTGCACGGGAATAAAACCCTTGGATTGAGCAGTATTAATAATCTCACGTACACAAGTCCGTTCTGTTTTACCCTTGGTAAGAAAATACTTATACCCTTCGGCAAAATCGAATATTTGCTTGGTTGTTTCTTCATTTACCTGTTGCCAAACATTCTTACGCTTGTATGTAAGGTCTTCTGGTCTTGTATTCATTAACTGTCCTCCTAATTTTTTAGATCTAAACATTTTATTATAACCCTAGTCTTATCATAATAATTTCTTTACACTTCCGTACCTGGCCCGTTAGGGATGTGTTTAAAAAGGAACTGGCTACTAAACTCTGTCAACAGGGGTGGCAACAAATTTTGGTTTTTTATGATAGGACCAACTACCCCTATTAGATAGGAATGATCGATTCCTTGGGCCAAGTGGCCTAAAAATCCACCCGCACCCAGTAAAGCCAATGGAACCTGAAGGGGTATTAAAATAGTAATACTAACCACAATAATGACCATGCCGCTGGTAAATCCCAATAACAATCCGCCAACTTTATCCATCAGACCCAGCGGACTAAATCTTAAAAGGATTTCCAGCATCCAGGCTATCACTCCGGCAATTGTTTTCACTATAATGTATATTGCCACAAAGGCCAGAATTTTTAAAATCCCCTGGGCCAGTATTAAATTTAGTGCTTGTCCTACGGTTTTATTGGGCCCCATTTGACTCAATTGGGCAATAATATCCGTCCAAGGACTGGGTAAGATAACCTGGGAGCTTATTTTTTCTAATAAATCCACAGGTAATTTTAATATTTCAGGGTTGTTAAAGGCCCCCGGTAATTTAACCAGGGGTTTTATCATTTGTGCTATGCCATCTGCCCAACCCCAGTTATCCGCTAACCAAAAGGCAACACTGTTATGATAGGTTACTGCAGCATAAAATGCTATTAATAGAGTAGCTAGTTTAATAAAACTTTTAACCAAGCCTTTTGCCAATCCCTTAAGACTTGCAATTACTAAAATAAAAATAAAAATGTAATCCAGCCAATTAATTCTCTTACACCTCCAAAGTACAATCAAAGAACAAATTCCATTGCAATCTTGGGTTCGCTGTTGTTTTATAAATCTCCTTCTATTCTTTTTATCGCCTTCTAAACTTAAAAATAGGCACTGTTAAAAGGGCTATAATTAATATTAATCCTGCATAGCCAAATAAAGGATATAAAAGACGAACTAGAAAAGAAAAATCAAAATAGGCTAAGGGCAATACAAGCAAGCAAATGGCAATACCAAAAAACCGGTAGCGTCTGCCACCTTCAGGGGCAAAGCGACTGGCAAATCCATGAGCATCTGCAATGGCCGTTGTGAGCATAGCAATCCAGATCAACAATGCAAAGACTGGCCTTAACACTTTACTAACACAAGAGGCCATGTATAACATAGGTACTTCATAATTAAGGATTGCTGGATAAAAGGCTAATCCCGCCAATGTTACCATGGCA
The DNA here is from genome assembly GCF_000016165.1 of Desulforamulus reducens MI-1. GTDB lineage: Bacteria > Bacillota > Desulfotomaculia > Desulfotomaculales > Desulfotomaculaceae > Desulfotomaculum > Desulfotomaculum reducens. Next base: position 3,593,889 of record NC_009253.1, read on the forward strand.
AGGGCAACTCCTAGGCCAAGACCCCCAATAACTCCTGCATAAACACCGGTTCTGATTGTTATGGAACGCCCCATTGTTGAGAGAACTGCCACAGGAACAATCATATTACAAGACACATAAAGTACACTGGATAATAACCAGTGACCCCCAACTCCTTTTTGATTAATGTAAGGAATTTCCGCCGGTAACCCATGGCTAGCCAGAGCAAGGCTAGCTATTAAACAAACTGCTGCCAACTTTAACGGAACCAATATTACATTAATTGTTAATAACCCATCCAAACCATGAAAAATTACCACAAAAATTGCCAGGAGTGCCAAAGCAATACCTAGCCATTGAGGTAATCCGAGGTATTCTTGAACCACTGCCCCGGTACCGCTCAACATGATGCCAAGTCCCCCCACTAACATAAATACACTTAAAATATCCATAAACTTTCCTGCCCAGGGTCCCAGTAGATAACAAAGCAGTTCCTGATAATTACCCGAACGCAAACGGACGCTTAGGTGTAAAACTAAGGCCCCTAAATAAGCAAATAATCCCGCAGCTGCAATAACTCCAAGCAACCCTTTATAGCCAAACAAAATAAAAAATTGTAATATTTCTTGTCCCGATGCAAAACCTGCCCCAATTATTGTACCAATATAGGTAGCAACTAAGCTGACTAGTAATCCAAGATTTGCTCTATTAATCATGAATACCCCCCTATAAATACGAATATTATTAAGAGATATGAGAGGCAAGCCCCAGTAACTCCCTAAATAACTATGCTAAAAATCTAAGACCTTGAACCAAAAGATATAAAATGTTAGCTAATAGTTCGTTATTTAATTAATTATTTTAAAATATTACATATTATGGAATAAATAAGATTTAAATTGGAAATAAATATAGTAGGTTGTCTTTTGAAGGGAAGTGATGACATGTCATTGCATATAGATTCTTTTTGCCAGCAAGCAGTGATACCTGCCAAAACAAGAATAAGTATCGAGGATGCCCTTGGTGTGGATATTTTTAGTATGGATCTAGTAAGCCGCTTGAAAAATTACGGTGTAGAAAGCTCCAATGAAGTGGTTATTGTTTGTATTGGCACCGACCGCTCCACCGGGGATTGCCTTGGACCCTTAGTGGGAACCAAAATGACAAGTCAAAGTGACCATGATTTTGTAATCTACGGTACCCTCGATGATCCCGTTCATGCTAGCAATTTAAATGATAAGCTTGATTTTATTACAAAGGTACATCCCAACGCCATTATCATAGCCATTGATGCATGTTTAGGTCATCTAGAAAATGTCGGTTGTATTAACATAGGTGACGGTTCATTATTCCCAGGGGCTGGTGTAAAAAAATCGTTGCCTGCGGTGGGACAAATTCATATTACTGGTGTGGTAAATGTGGGGGGATTTATGGAATATTTGGTTTTGCAAAATACCCGACTTAACCTAGTAATGAGATTGGCAGATTTAATAAAGGATGGTTTAATAAAAACCTCACAGCTTATGAAAACAGAAACCCGAAGTTGCTAAACTTCGGGTTTCTGACTGTAGAAAAACTCCTTATTTGTATTTACTTTGTTAATAATCCCTTTATTAATGACCAGCCAGAAGGGAAATAACTTCATCATCATCAATCTGACAAAAATTTTTATAAAATTGCCCCACAGCGTAAAAGGGCTCTTGGGAAACCAGGCAAATCAAATGGTCCACTTCTTTCTCTAACCTTTCTACTGTATCCGGTGGTGCCACTGGGATAGCTAATGTTATCTTCTTACAACCAGATTTTTGTAAAGACCTTAACGCAGCAATAACAGTGGCCCCTGTGGCAATTCCGTCATCCACAAGAATAGCATGTCTATTACTTAAAACAGCTGGCTCAGATTTACCTTTATAAAGAATCCTCCTTCTCTCAATTTCTTTTACAATTTTTTTAACTATGGGTTCTAACTCTTTTGGGGTTAAATTTAAATCATTAATTAATTTCTCATTATAAATTGCTGTTCCATCCTCAGTTACTGCACCAATGGCAATTTCCGGGTTGTGGGGCAATCCAATTTTTTTAGGAATAATGATGTCCAGAGGTATTTGAAAACGTTGAGCTATTTGAGCACCCACCACCACGCCACCTCTGGGAATTGCCATAACAATACCATTTTCTATTTTTATCTTTTCTAAGGCTACGGCCATTCTTTGTCCGGCATCAATTCTGTTTTCAAACAAACAAAACCCTCCTCATAGATAAGGTGGGTTTTTTAATCATTTCTTATTCAATTTTTTCTAAGGACCTTTGAATAGCTATTTTTTCTTCTTCCGTTAGGCTATAGTCTGAGGTTCCTTTACGAATTGGTTTTGCGTAAAGCCTAGTCTCATCTCTACCATACAAACCCGTTAATATAACACCGTCTCCTCTGCGATCCAGCATGGCAATGGAAAAACTTAAGTCACTACCCATATTCTCAAAGGCATTAAATCGTACCAACCCAATATTATGTATGCTTTGTGCCACTTGTTCCTTTAGGATTGCATACTCATGCATTAATTCATTCTTATTTTTTTCTAAGTTTATTACATCATTGGCATATTGATGGAGTATTTCTTCTAAATCTGCTCCTGATGGTCCCCGGGTAAGAAGTCTGTATTTTTTACTTACTTCTTTAAATCGGTGGTATAGTAAAAGCTGCATTAGCATTAGAACAAATACCACTAGAACTAATCCTAAAATAATATAGGATGAATTGGTACCAATAACTTTATCAATGTTATTCACTTATCTTTACCTACCTTTAAGGCTATGTTTATAATGAGTGATATTAGTATACCTTTGATCCCATGCACTGATGATAAATACTAATTGGCGTCCGAGGTATATTATACCAAATTTTTTTATCAATTCTAGTTAAAATTTAAATTATAGAGGGTGTTTCATTGAAAATATTATTAATTGATGGCTCTTGTGGTTTAAAACTGGATATATTTCTCGGTGCACTACTCCATACAGGTGTCAACGAAAAGACTGTTCATGAGGAGATAAAGAAGTTAAATTTAAATTATCAACTAAAGGTTACTGATGAAAGTTTATCTTTATCTTCAGCCAAACGGGTAGAACTGATGATAGATGAGCCTTCGAACATGACCATTAATTATCTAATTTCCCTCATTGAAACCAGTGGGTTAAAACCAAAGGTAAAAACCTTGGTTTCGGACGTGCTTCTAAGATTATCCTTTACGATGGCCCGGTTAAATAACATTCCCCTAGCACAAGTTTTCATAGAAGCATCCTTAAAAAAATTAATTTTATTAATCGCCATAGCAATAGCTGTTGAAGAATTGGCACCAAAAAAAATCTTTTTAAATTCCCTTTCCCTAGGAAGCGGTATGATAAATCTTGGTGAATCCTATATACCGATTCCTTCCCCAGTCACTGCTGAACTTCTAAAGGGTTTACCAGTAAGCTTTGGCCCAGTGGAAGGTGAATTGGTTGGACCCGTGGAGGCTTCATTGGTCAATACTCTGGTGGATGAATATTCTTTTCCTTCATCTTTTATACCCCATCTCTATGGTTATGGTCTAGGGGATTTAAAATCAAACAACTTCCATGCCCTAAGAGTAATTATTGGTACGAAAGAAGAAAGAATTTTTTTAACAGATGAAATTGCTGTATTGGAAACTAATATCGATGATATGAATCCGGAATTTTACCCTTATATTCAGGATAAATTTTTAAAATCAGGAGCCTTGGATGTATTTCTTACACCTATTATAATGAAAAAAGGTCGCCCAGGCGTAAAATTATCCGTTCTTTGTAAGCCCTTCCAAACAGAAAAATTATGCAATTTACTACTAACAGAAACCAGTTCCCTTGGTGTCCGCATCTGTTACCAAAATAGAAAAATTGCTCACCGTGAGACCAAAAAGGTTGAAACCCGTTTTGGTCTGGTAACAGTAAAAGTAGCCCGTTTAAGAAAGGATGCTCCTATCCTAAGGATTACACCTGAATATGAGGATTGCAAAAGAATTGCCTTGGATCAAGATATACCGATTGGTGAAGTATATAGTGAAACAATGAAAGCATCTGAAATCTTAGTTACAAACAATTTTTAGATAATAAATTATTAATTCCCTTAAAACGTTTGTTCGGTGTTTCGTTAAATATAGGAGGCCTGAAAAACATACTCAGGCCTCTGATCAATAAAGTTATTCTTAAAGGATAATTATACTTCTATGATGCATACGCCAATTAATCCCGGGCCTGCATGAACACCAATAACTGGGCCCACCTGACCGGTATAAGTATTCTCTACATTGGGTAACTGTTTGATTTTATCCAGTAATTCTTTGGCTTCATCACCAGCTCCACCATGCATGACTGCCACTGTTACTTTTTTACTCTCAATTTTTTTACTGGTTATTTCAAAAAGCTTATGTAAAGATTTTTTTCTTCCCCTAACCTTATCAAAGGTATAATATTTACCTTCTTCGTTAATAGATATAATTGGTTTTATTTGCATGATCTCTCCAATGGTACCTGCAACATAACCAATACGCCCGCCCTTTCTTAAATAATCCAAGGTCCCTACCACGAAGTATATTTCTGTTTTACTCATAATATCTTTAGCTTTCTTCACAGCAACATCAAAATTCATAGTTTCCTTGATTGATTTCGCTGCTTCTAGCACGGGAATTCCTAACCCCAAGGATAATGCCTTTGAGTCAATTACTTCAATTACCATGTTTTTAAAATCCCGCGCTATGGTCCTTACAGCATTATAGGTACCACTTAATCCACTGGAGATGTGTATGGAAATAACATGTGTAAACCCTTCTTTTTCAAGCTTTTTAAATAAGTTAATAATATTAGCAGGTGAGGGCAAAGATGTTGAAGGTACTTCCCCTGGCATTCGATCATAAATCTCCTTGGGGCTTATATCAACTCTATCTAGATATTCCTCTTCATCAGAATAAATTACATTCAAAGGCAAAACATGAATATTATATTTATGTATTAACTCTTTATCTAAATCACAGGTACTGTCTGTAACCACAGCAACTTTCTCATTCATTTGAAACCACCCTTATTTTATGTCTTATCCACCTGACATTATACCACTATGATGGTAAAATCATCTTATAAATATTTAAATTTTCGTTTTATCCTGTAAAACCTACCCTAATTCATCACATTAATAAATTTGGTATATCTGATCTGACCGCTATAGACCAATATTAAGGTTTGCCCACAACCAGGTAAAAAATAATGCCATCAGAATGGCCGGTAATAAATTACCAACCTTTACCGGTTTAATACCCAATATGTTACTTGCAATACCAACAATCAACAACCCTCCTGTGGCCGTCATTTCGTTAATCATAGAAGGAGTAAGAAACTCCTTGATACCACTGGCAGCCAAGGTTATGGCCCCTTGATAAATAAATACGGGTATAGCAGAAAATACTACACCAAACCCCATTGTCGTGGTAAACACAACAGCAGTTGTACCATCCAAGAGTGATTTAGCATATAGTGTTGTGGCATTGCCGGTAATTCCATCTTCCAATGCACCCATAATTCCCATTGCCCCAACACAATAAATCAAACTGGTGGTTACAAAGGCCTTTGCCACTTCACCCTGACCGTTACCGCCAACCCTAGACTCTAAATATGTACCGGTTCTGGCTAACCATCCTTCAATATTTAATAATTCTCCCATGATACCGCCTAACACTAAACTTAATATAACAATTAACTCATTCTCGGTTTTTAAAGCCATTTTAAAACCAATTAATGCTACTGCCAAACCTATACCACTCATGACTGTATTGTTTATGGATTCACTGATTCCTTTTCGAAACATTAAACCTAGGGCTGTTCCGGCAATTATTGCCGCAGCATTTACAATTGTTCCCGTCATAATATTCCTCCGTACTCCTATGTTTCACGTGAAACAATCTACGACTAATTAATGAATGGCTTAATGTTTCACGTGAAACATTAAGCCATTAACTTATCATCATTAATAAGTAACTCTAATAACCTAGTTAAATCTGCATCATTATAATAATTTATTTCAATCCTGCCACCATGCTTGGTTGTTTTAATTTGAACCTTTGTACCTAAAGTGCTTCTAAGTTGATCTTCTATATCCATTATTTGTGGATCTTTTGGTTTATCTTTCTTTGGTTCTTCCTTGGTAACTTCCTTTTCGAGGATGCTTTTAATCAACTCCTCCACTTGTCGTACTGATAACTGTCTCTTTATAATTAATTCGCAGAGTTCAATTTGTTTGTTTTTTGAATCTAAAACCAAAAGAGGTCTGGCATGTCCAACCGATATTTCTCCATTACTTAATTTAACCTTTATTTCATTGGGTAAAGAGAGTAATCGAACCATATTAGTTATTTGAGGTCTACTTTTTCCAACTCTTTGTGAGACTTGATCCTGTGTGAGTTGAAATTCATCCATAAGCCTCCGGTAAGCCGTTGCCTCTTCTAGGGGATTTAAATTCTCCCGTTGCAAGTTTTCAATAAGAGCAATGGCTGCTGACTGTAATTCACCGTATTCACGAATGACAGCTGGTATATGTTCCATGCCCAACTGTTGACAAGCACGCCATCTCCGTTCCCCTGCAATTAACTCATAGCCACCGCCGGGCTGAGTTCTTACTACCACAGGCTGAACCACACCATACTCCTTAATAGAATCTACTAATTCCTGTAATTTATCTGGATCGATTCGTAGCCTTGGCTGCTTTGGATTTGGTTTAATATCGGATACCTTAATTTCTTTTAATACCCCTTTGTCACTTTCAAATTCATTTGAAGTATCGTGTACAGTCGGTGTGATTGGTGTAATTGGCATCAGAGCCTGTAGACCTTTTCCTAATCCTCTTTTTTTACTCAATACCCATCACTTCCTTGGCTAGTTCTTGGTAAGCTTCGGAGCCCTTTGATTTAGGATCATATAGGACTACCGGCATGCCATGACTTGGAGCTTCACTTAAACGAACATTTCTTGGAATAATATTTTGAAAGACCTTTGTTCCAAAAACTTTTTTAACTTCATCCACAACTTGTATAGATAAGTTTAATCTTGCATCAAACATCGTTAATAAAACACCTTCTATTTCTAAAGAAGGATTTAGATGTTTTTTTACCAATTGAACTGTGTTCATTAATTGCCCGACACCTTCTAAGGCATAAAATTCACATTGAATCGGTATTAATAATGAGTCAGATGCTGCTAAGGCATTTAAGGTTAAAAGTCCCAAAGAAGGTGGACAATCAATAATAATATAATTGTATTTTTCTTTTAAGGGACTGAGGGCCCTTTTTAAAATTTGTTCTCTGGCCATGAGTGATACCATCTCTACCTCTGCACCGGCCAGTTGAATGGTGGATGGCAGTACGTCTAAATACTTAATGCCCGTGTGGATGATTGCCTCTTTGGCAGTCATATCATTAATTAAAACATCGTAAACACAACGCTCTAATCGTGTTTTGTCAATTCCCAAGCCACTACTGGCATTACCCTGGGGGTCAATATCAACCAGTAGGACAGGTTGACCCATCAGGGAGAGGCTGGCCCCCAAATTTACTGCTGTTGTGGTTTTGGCCACGCCTCCCTTTTGGTTGGCAGTAGCAATGATCTTCCCCAATTGTGCACCCCCAATGATTTAATCTATATCCCTATTCAACAAAGGGTTCTTTTGTTCCTTCTAAATAAATACAGATGTAGGATTCTTTAGGTTTAATGTTTCACGTGAAACATTAAAAAACTTAGCTATACAATCTTTGACATAGATTTAGTTTTTCTTGGGCATATAAAAAAGTCTTTCTTTTTCCTATATACTAAAAAACCTGAGGATTAATTTGAGGGCACTGAGAAAATAAAACTTTTTTCAAAAAAGCAAAGGAACCACTATATAACGTAGTGGTTCCTTTGCTATGTTCAAACCAAATGTAGTATCCCTTTAAAAAAAGGACTTTTTCAGTGGACTCATAAATTCCCCCAGGAATTTTCTATGCAATAGGTTTTTTAGCTGGTATTCCTGCTTTTCTAGGATAGACAGAGGGAGTTTGCTTAACTTTTTTTATCACAACGAGACTTCTACCATCATTAATAAATGGTAATTGTAATTTGTGAATATTTAATAATGAACCTCCCAAAACCTCAATGGCTTTACTGGCTTCCTTTACTTCCTCATCAATATCTGGACCCTTTTGGGAAATAAAATAACCATCTAACTTTGTACAGGGGAGGCAGTATTCAGAGAGGACTTTTAATTTGGCCACTGCCCTAGATAGTACATAGTCATATTTTTCTCGATGTTCCTTCTTTTGACCAAAATCCTCTGCTCTATCATGTATTGCACAAATATTAGTTAACCCTAGTTTTTTAATTACCTCATTTAAAAAATTAACTCGTTTGTTTAGAGAATCCATAAGAGTTACATTGATATCCGGGCGAAAAATTTTAATAGGTATACCCGGAAAACCTGCCCCGGTACCAATGTCTAATACATTTGCTTGACAAGGTATTTCTAGGATCTTTAAGCAAGTCAAGGAATCAATAAAATGCTTTAATGCCACTTCCTTTGGTTCTATAATAGCTGTTAAGTTTATATTTTTATTCCATTCAATAAGAAGATTATAATATTTTTCAAAAGCCAAGGTCTGATTCTCTGTTAGATCAAATTCCATTTCCTTTGCCGCTTGCTTTAAGGTTATAGTTAAATCATTCATTTTAAGCATCCCCTCCGGCAATCTTTCGCCGTTCTTGCTCTAACCAAATTAACAATACGGAAATATCTGCAGGGCTTACTCCAGAGATACGAGAAGCCTGTCCAATGGAGGTTGGTTTGAACTTTTTTAACTTTTGTCTGGCTTCCAAGGAAAGTCCTTTAATCATTTCATAGTCAATATCGATGTTCAATATACGACCTTCTAGTTTTTCAAATCTTTCAACCTGGGCCAACTGTTTTTTAATATATCCTTCATATTTAACTTCAATCTCAACTTCCTCAATAACCTCTTGGGGTAAATCAAGGAAATGGTCAGAGAGACCAGCCAAGGTATTATATTTTATTTCAGGTCTCCTTAATAAATTAATGAAGGGAGTGTTTTGAGTAATTTCACTTGATTCAAGACTTTTTAATACCTTATTTGTCTCTTCATTGGCAGGTATAACAATGGTTTTAAGCCTCTCCATTTCTTTGCTAATGGATTGCCATTTGTTCATATAGTGATCATATCGCACTTGACTTACAAGCCCTATATTGTAGCCCTTTTGAGTCAATCTGTGATCAGCATTATCCTGACGAAGTAATAAACGATATTCTGCCCTGGCAGTCATAAGGCGGTAAGGTTCATTGGTACCTTTAACAACCAGATCATCAATTAGTACACCTATATAGGCTTCTGACCTGGAGAGGTAAAAGGGGTCCTTTTCCTGAACCTGCAATGCAGCATTAATTCCAGCCATAATTCCCTGGGCAGCTGCTTCTTCATAGCCAGAAGTTCCATTAATCTGCCCTGCAGCATACAAGCCTATAATTTCTTTCGTTTCCAGGGTGGTTCTAAGTTGGGTCGGTACAATATAGTCATACTCAATGGCATAGGCCGGCCTCATAATACTAACATTTTCCATACCAGGTATGGTTCTATACATTTTTAATTGTACATCAGGAGGAAGGCTAGTTGACATTCCCTGAACATACATCTCATAGGTATGCAATCCTTCTGGCTCTACAAAGATTTGATGTTGCGGCTTATCGGCAAACCTTACAATTTTATCCTCTATTGAGGGGCAGTATCTTGGACCAACTCCTTCAATAATTCCAGAGTAAAGGGGAGACCGATGTAAATTCTCTCTTATAATTTCATGGGTCTTTTCTGTGGTATAAGTTAACCAACAGGGAACCTGCTCTCGTTGGGTAACCGGAGATATATAAGAAAAATTATGTACTTCTTCATCTCCTGGCTGAATGGTCATTTTTGTAAAATCAATGGTACGACGATCCACCCTAGCCGGTGTACCTGTTTTGAAACGACCTAATTCTAAACCTAAGCTTCTTAAGTTTTCACTCAGGTTTACAGAAGGAAACTGACTGTTTGGCCCACCAGGAAAATGTACATTGCCAATAATAATTCTTCCCTTTAAATAAGTTCCTGTGGTAACAACAACTGCCCGAGCAGAAAATTCTGCCCCTATCTGAGTTGCTACACCGGTAACACGGCCATTTTTAACTAAAATTTCTTCCACCAATAATTGCTTTACATCTAAATTTTCCTGAGTTTCTAAGTTTTTTTTCATTAACTGCTGGTATTTTACCTTATCTGCCTGGGCCCTTAGGGCATAAACAGCCGGTCCTTTACCAGTATTTAACATTCTCATCTGGATTGCAGCTAAGTCTGTGGTTAAGCCCATTTGGCCACCCAGGGCGTCGATTTCTTTAACCAGATGTGATTTAGCCGGTCCCCCAACCGCAGGATTACAAGGCATTAATGCTATATTATCTAAATTTAGTGTTAATACTAGAGTTTTGCAGCCCATTCTCGCAGCAGCAAGGCCTGCTTCACATCCGGCATGACCAGCACCTACTATAATAACATCATAATCGCCAGCATGGTAACGCAAGATATTCACCTCATTTACCAATACAAAAATCCGAAAAAATTCTATCAATCAAGTCTTCAGTTACACTGTTCCCTGTTATTTCACCGAGAATTTCCCAGGAGGATTTTAAATCAATGGAAACTAGATCTGCAGGAACGTATTCTTGCAAACCTTTGCTAGCCTCAAGGAGATGTTGCATTGCCCTTTCCAAGGCATGCTTATGTCTGGAGTTGGATACAAAAATACTATCTGTTGTGGTAATTTTTCCCTCAACCACCATATTAAAAATAGTTTCCTCAAGTTTGTCCAACCCGATTTCTTTTTGAGCGGAAATTTCTATAATCTCACTGAAATTTATTAGCTGTCTAATCTCATGGGAATCTATTTTGTTTTTTGTAATATCAATTTTATTTATTAGAATAAGAACTTTTTTATCTTTGATTAAATCAATTACTTTTCGATCTTCATCTGATATACCAGTAGTGGCATCTAAAACAAATAAAACTATATCTGCCTGATTTAAAAGTTCCCTTGATTTTTCTACTCCAATTTTCTCCACTAGATCCTGGGTCTCTCGTAACCCGGCAGTGTCTATTATTTTTAGGGGTACACCTTTTATACTAAGTATTTCTTCTATAACATCCCTAGTTGTTCCCGGTATATCGGTCACAATGGCTCGCTGTTCATGAAGAAGGGCGTTCAGAAGGGATGATTTTCCCACATTTGGTTTTCCTACTATAACAGTCTTAAGTCCCTCGCGATATATTTTACCAGTATCTGCATACGCCAATAAATGTTCTATTTCTTTTATTAAACTATTGCACTCCTTACTTATTCCTAACAGATTTTCTTCTGGAATATCATCCTCAGGAAAATCAATAATCGCCTCAATTTTAGCCAGTAGTCCTAAAACTTTATGCTGTAGACCATTCACTTTTTCCGATAGTTTACCACCCAGCTGATTCACAGCTATTTTTGCCCCGGCATCGGTTTTAGCCCTAATAATATCAATAATGGATTCCGCCTGGGCTAAATCCAAGCGACCATTTAAGAAGGATCTTTTACTAAATTCTCCAGGTTCAGCATGACGTGCACCGTTTCTAAGAATCACTTCTAATACCTTTCGTAAAGGTATTATCCCACCATGACAACTTATTTCAATAACATCTTCCGCAGTAAAACTTTTCGGTCCTCTCATAATAGAAAGAAGTACTTCATCAATAATTTCCCCTGTTTCCGGGTTAATTACATGACCATAGATAATCTTATAATTATCCTTTTGGTACCATTCTTTATTATACTTTGGCCTAAATACCTTTTTGCCAATGGTTATGGCATCTGGGCCACTCATACGGATAACACCGATACTTCCTTCTCCTAGTGCTGTGGCTATAGCTACAATGGTATCATCTAACAATTTTTCTACCTCCTGCGGCTGGTAAGAAAAAGATTTGTAAAAACCCAGCAGCCGGATGGTGCTGGGTTTTTATTATAGGTTATTTTTTCGGTGAAATTATAATTTTCCTAAAGGGTTCTTCACCTTCACTGAATGTATAGATATCATCCCGCCCTTGCAAGGCAGTGTGTATAACTCTTCTTTCCTGTGAGTTCATTGGTTCCAAAACAACACTTCTGCCTCTTTGTTTTGCTTTGTCTGCCAATCTTGTGGCCAGCTTTTGTAAAGTCTCTTCCCGGCGGTGACGATATCCCTCAACATCAAGAATAACTTTCCGTCGCTGTTCTTGATTTTTATTAATAGCTAAATTGACTAAATATTGAAGTGAATCGAGGGTTTCTCCCCTGCGACCAATTAATACCCCTAGGTCCGGTCCTTCTATGGCGACGTTTAACATTTGATCTTGTTCTTTAATATTTACTTCCACAGGAATATCCATGCACTTAAATATACTTTGCAATAATCGATCTGTACGTCTTACCGGATCATCCTTTAGTGTTAATCTAACCTTGGCTGGACGAGATCCAATTAATCCAAATAAACCCTTAGAGGGTTCTGCTGTTACTTCAATAATTACCTCGTCCCGTAACACACCCAATTCTTGAAGACCTAATTCAATGGCTTCATCTATGGATTTAGCGACTTTTTCTACTACCTTCAACTCCGGTTACCCCCTCTTTAAGGTGCAGGGTTTCTTTATTAATTATCCACTGTTGAATTGCTCCTACAGTATTAAAAACTACCCAGTATAGTGCCAAACCTGCAGGCACGGTATGAGCAATCCAACCAATAAATAAGGGCATTGTGTATAGCATTGTTTTTTGGGTTTGATCCTGCGTATTGGTAGTTAATTTGGATTGCAGATATGTAGTAGCAGCTGCCAATAATGCTAAAGGTATATCACCTGTTTTACTCAAAGACTCAACCCAGAAAAAATGCGCATGGTCTGGATTTTTAAAAGGAAAAGCATACAGTGCCCGATAAAGAGCAATTAATATTGGCATTTGAACCAGTAAAGGCAGACATCCCGCCATAGGATTTACATTGTGCTCTTTATACAGTTCCATTATCTTTTGTTGCATCATTTGGGGATCTTTATTTTTGTATTTATCCTGTATGGCTTTTATTTCAGGAGCTAGTTTTTGCATCATAACCATAGAATGCATTTGTTTTTTAGAAAGGGGATATAAAACTACTTTGATAAATATCGTTAACAAAATAATGGCCAACGCATAACTTGGGAATCCAAAACTGACCGTAAAGCCATAAAGCCAGTTCATTAATGCTGTCATACCATCTACTATGGCATCAAACCATCCAAACAAAACGTGTACCTCCTTAAAAGCCTTACCGGTTAATGTAATGGGTCATATCCACCCGGGTGATAGGGATGGCACTTTGCTAATCTTTTAAATGTTAGCCAAAGCCCCTTTAATATACCATATTTTTCAATTGCTTGTTTTGAATATTGAGAACATGTCGGGTAAAACCGGCAAGTAGGTGGCTTCAAAGGAGAAATAAATTTCTGGTAAAAAATTAGGCCAAGTATAATAACCTGCCGCATTAATTTTTCTCCTGTTTATTTAATTTACCCCAAACATGCCACATGTGTTTTTCCATTTGATGAAAGTCCTGATCAGAGGAAGTTTGGCGAACAATAAACACAAAATCACAATCATCAGAAAAACGATCCAAATGAAAACGGCATAGTTCCTTCAATATACGACGTAAACGGTTTCGACAAACTGCCTTGCCAACCTTTTTACTAATGGAGAAACCAAACCTGCGACCAAGACCCTTATTAGGAAATTTATACAATACCAGGTATCGGTTTGCAGCGGACACACCAAAACGATAGACATTGCGAAAATCTGAATTTTTCTTTAGGGAAACAAATTTTTTCATAAATTCTTCCTAATAAAGAATTTTTTATGGTTAGTTTAACCATAAGATAAATTTCATATACAAATTAGGAAAAGGCCACCCTAAGCGGCCTTATGCAGTCAATCTTTTTCTACCTTTTAAGCGTCTTCTCTTTAGTACATTGCGGCCGGTCTTAGTAGACATCCGTTTTAAAAAACCATGAACCCTTTTATGTCTGCGGTTCTTGGGTTGATATGTGCGCTTCATACATAAACACCTCCTTTAA